>JBDLIA010000029.1 GCA_039715185.1 Gemmatimonadota bacterium | reverse complement strand
CAGATCCCGCTGAGGCCTCCGCGCGAGCGCTCGCAACGATCCTCCGGAGGTGGACAACAGGTCTGTGGCGACGTCCACCGAGTTGCTGCCCGGAGGGCCACTGCCGACCAGGATGGCGATCAACTCGCGCGTGGCCAGCCCGCCCGGGGAGACGGCGCGTAGCCGCTCGCGCGGTCGGTCCCCGACCGCCCATTCGCGCACGGGCAGCCGAGCGCCTGTGTCTCCCATGTGGCCCCGCCCCCCCTCATCCTTGCTCCGCCTCAGATCACCGCCCCGTGGCACTTCTTGTACTTCTTCCCGGAGCCGCAGGGGCACGGGTCGTTGCGACCGGGCTCGCGATCCACCGACACGGGAGCCCGGGGCCGGGGAGCCTCGTCCCCGCGGTTCGTGACCATCCGGCGCGTCGCGGTGGCGGCGCCTCCCCCCAACCCGGCGACGACCGCGTCCTCTCGACTGGGCCGCGCCCGCGTTGCGGGTCGGGCCGCGCCTCCGGGCCCGCTCAGCGTCATGGGCTGCTGCCGCCGCTGCTGCGGCGGCGGCGGGCCGATCTGAGCCCTGAAGGCGAGCGAGGCGACCGAACGGCGGACGTCCGCCATCAGGTCCACGAACATGTCGAACGCTTCCTTCTTGTACTCGATCAGCGGATCCTTCTGTCCCCAACTGCGGAAGCCGATCGAAGCCTTCAGGTGGTCCAGATCGTAGAGGTGGTCCCGCCACTTGCCGTCGAGCACGCTGAGCAGGATGAAGGCGAGCACCCGTTCCTGATTCTCGGCGAACTGTTCGAGCTTCTTGTGGTAGCCGTCGTGCGCGCGATCCAACACCAGGTCCTGGACCTCGTCGGGGTTCGCGAAGTCGTGCAGCTCCCTCAGCTCGGCCACGGGAAGCAGGTAATCCAGGACCAGGCGTTGCTCCAGTCCGCTGACTTCCCATTCGTCGTCGTGCGACCCCTCGGGCACGTATTCGTCCACCACGCCCTCGATCGCCTGCGAGGCCATGTCCCAGATCTCGCCCTTGAGATCCTCGCCCCCCTCCAGCGCGAAGGTCCGTAGGTCGTAGACCACTTCGCGCTGCTGGTTCATGACGTCGTCGTAGTCCAGCAGTCGCTTGCGCGCCTCGAAGTTCTGCATCTCGACGCGTTGCTGCGCTTTCTCGATCGACCTCGTCACCAGGGCGTGCGTGATGACCTCGCCCTCCTCGGCCCCCATCCGGTCCATCACCGCGGCCACGCGGTCCGAGTTGAACAGGCGCATCAGATCGTCTTCTAGCGACAGAAAGAACTGCGACGCACCCGGGTCGCCTTGACGCCCGGCGCGACCCCTGAGCTGACGATCGATCCGGCGCGACTCGTGGCGCTCCGAGCCGATTATGTGCAGGCCGCCGTCCTCGATCTCGAAATCGGCCGCCTTGCCGGCGGGCTCTACCCAACGGTTCGGATCTATCGGCGCGACGTCGGCGGGGTCCAGGTCGCGCGAACGAATCCACTCGATCGTGCGCGAATCGGTCACTCCCGCGCCCAGTTTGATGTCGGTCCCGCGGCCGGCCATGTTCGTCGCGATGGTCACCGCCCGGGGCTGGCCCGCCTCCCGCACGATCTCCGATTCCTGCTGGTGGAACTTGGCGTTCAGCACGTTGTGCTTGATGCCCCGGCGCTTGAGCATGCGGGACAGCGTTTCTGACACGTCCACGGAGGTCGTACCGACCAGGACGGGCAGTTCGAGCTTGTTGAGCCGCTCGACCTCGTCCATGATGCCGTTGAACTTCTCGCGCTTGGTGCGGAAGATCAGATCCTGGCGGTCGTCTCTGACGACCGGGCGATTGGTCGGAATGACCATCACATCCAGGTTGTAGATCTGGTGGAACTCGTTCTCTTCCGTCTCGGCCGTACCGGTCATTCCGGCCAGCTTGTCGTACATGCGGAAGTAGTTCTGGATGGTGATCGTGGCGAGGGTCTGTGTCTCCCCCCGCACGCTCACGCTTTCCTTGGCCTCCACCGCCTGGTGCAACCCGTCCGACCAGCGCCGGCCCGCCATCTTCCTGCCCGTGAACTCGTCGACGATGACAACCTGGCCGTCTTCGACGATGTACTGCTCATCCTTGGTGAAGAGCGTGTAGGCTTTCAGAAGCTGGTGGATGACGTGGATCTTCTGCGACTTCTCGGCGAACTCCGACTCGAGCGCCTGGATTCGCTCCCGTTTTTGGTCCACCGGTATGGACTCGTCGTCCTCGATGGCACCGACGTCCTCTGACAGGTCGGGCGTCAGGAAGGCGTCGGGGTCGCCCGGCGACAGCTCGTCGAGTCCTCTGTCCGAGAGGTGCACCTGGTGCCCCTTCTCGTCCATCGCGAAGAACAGCAACTCGTCCAGCTCGTGGAGCTTCTTCTCCCTCATCCAGGCGGCCTCGGTCTGGCTGACGAGCTTCTGCAGTCCGGGGTCGTCCGCGAACAGCTTGAGCAGGCGCTTGTTCTTGGGCGCGCCGCGCCGCACCGCCAGAAGCTTCTCGCCCGCCTCGACCTCGTTTCCGGCCTCCAGCGCGCGCTCCGCGTCGCCCACCAATTCGGCCACGATCCGCATCTGCTTGCGGTGCAACGCCCCGACCATCGGGTCGTACTGCTTGTAGACGTGGGAGCGCTCCTCGGCCACCGGTCCGCTGATGATCAGCGGCGTGCGCGCTTCGTCGATCAGGATCGAGTCGACCTCGTCGATGATCGCGTAGTAGTGGCCTCGCTGGACCTTCTGCTCCAGCGAGGGAACCATGTTGTCGCGCAGGTAGTCGAAGCCGAACTCGTTGTTGGTGCCGTAGCAGATGTCGGCAGCGTATGCGGCCCGCCGTTCGGGGGTGCCGGGCTCGTACAGGTCGATGCAATCGACCGACAGGCCCAGGTAACGGTAGACCGTGCCCATCCACTCGGCGTCGCGCTGCGCGAGATAGCTGTTGACCGTGACGAGGTGAGCGCCACGGCCCGCCAGCGCGTTCAGGTACAGCGGCATGGTGGCTACGAGGGTCTTGCCTTCCCCCGTCTGCATCTCGGTCGCCTTGCCCCTGTGCAGCGCTACCGCACCGATCAACTGCACGTCGTACGGCACCATGTCCCAGGCCTGGGTCTGGCCGGTGACATCGATCTCCGTGCCCAGCAGCCTGCGACAGGCTTCCTTCACGGTCGCGAACGCCTCGGGAAGGATCTCGTCGAGCACCGCCTGCGTGAGCTCGGTCAGCCCCTCTTCGGCCACGCGAATGTCCGCGGAGAGGCGCTCGCGCTCGTCGTGGTCTTCGGCGCTTCGCTTTGTCTCCCGCAGCTCATCGATGCGCGCGAGCAGGGCCGCGGTGCGCCCTCGCACGATCTCCCGCAGCCGCTCCGTCTGCGCTCGCAGCTCGTCATCGCTCACGCCGCCCAGCCGGTCGACGATCGCGTTGATCTCGTCTACCAGCGGCCCGAGCTTCTTGGCCTCGCGCTCGTGCCGTGAGCCCAGGATGGCCTTGACGGCGGTCTTCAGCATGAACCTTCATCCCCTCTCGCGACTGGGACTTCGCCGTCCCGCGCAAGGTACAGGTGCTCTCGTTCTATTATCGCCCGCACCGAATCGGCCACCAAGTACCGAATTGGTTTTCCGTCGGCCACGCGTTCACGAATCTCGGTGGAGGACACGTCTATTCTCGGGACGTCGACGACCTCGTGTGGCAGCGCCACGGCGGGGCCATCGACGTCAACCTCACCCCGCCCAAGCACGGCGACGCGAGCGTTACGGACGATGTCACCCGGGCGGCGCCAGGTGTGAAACTCATTGAACTGATCGGCGCCCAGCAAAAGGACCAGCTCGTCCGCCGGTCGCCGCGCGGTCAAAGCCTCGATCGTGTCCACGGTGAACGACGGTCCGTCGCGATCGAGCTCCAGCGAGTCGACCTCGAACTCCGTGGTGTCCGCGATCGCCGCCCGGGTCATCTCCAGGCGCAGCGCTGCCGGGGCCTGGGCGCGGTCGCGCTTGTGCGGCGGACGCGCCGCGGGCACGAACAGCACGCGTTCCAGCTCGAGGCGCTCGAGCGCGTACTGCGCCACGATCGCGTGTCCCACGTGCGGAGGGTCGAAAGAACCACCGAAAACGCCCGTCCTCACTCCGTGCTCGACCCGGTCTGGGCCCACGCCTGGGCGGCCTCCGCCTCGGGAGACTCCGGGAAATCTCGCAGCAACCGCCCGCGCACGTCATCCAACTCGGACTGGTAGCCGAGTTCCCCGTAGATTTCGACGAGCATCAACAGCGCCTGCGGAGCCACTGTCGAGGTGGGATACCCTTCGAGGAGATCTTCCAGGTAGACGATCGCCGAATCGTACGCCTTGTTGCGGAAGTAGAAATCGGCGCTGTAGAGGTCCTTCTGGGCGAGCTTGTCCACGAGCCGGTCGCGCGTACTCCTGGCGCTGTCCGCGTACTCGCTTCCGGGGTAGAACTCGGCTAGCGCATCGCAGTGCTCCACCGCCCCTCGCGTGTACTCCTGATCGAGCGGGATTTCCGGAGACAGCTCCTCGTAGGCCCGACAGACCATGAAGCGGGCGTCGTCCGCCAGCTCTCCCACCGGATAATCCTGGACCAGGCGGAGGAATTCCGTGGACGCGGTCAGATACTCCTTTTTCCCGAAAAAGGCCTGCCCCACGCCGAACCTGGCGCGCTCCATCAGCGGGTGCGTGGGGAACTCGAGGGAAAACCGCTCGAACACGGTGATGGCCGCGTTCCAATTGCCCTCATCGAGTTCCTGTTGGCCTCGCGCGTACATGTCGTCCGCGGGCAGGTCCGCCAACTCTATGGCGTTCGAACAGGCCGCCAACGCGGCTGCCAGCGCCAGAACGGCGACTCCACCGACGGTCCTCCGCGGACCCCATACGCGCGACCTCACGGAGGTCGCGCGGTTCGGATTTGCGTACAAAAGCTCGAACATCACGGTCAGTACCCGGTGAGGCGGGGCTGGTTTCAGGAGCGGGCGTCCGCAACGCCTCAGCACAAAGGGCCCCTCGGTGGGGCCCAACCATGGACGATTCGCCGGATCAGTCGGAGTCGCCGAAACGGATCTGATCGATTCGGCGCTGCGTGCGCCGTACGAGTTGTCCCGTTCTCGCCGGGTTGAGGTCCAGCACGGTCCGGTAGGCCTCCAGCGCGGCCTCGGCGTCGCCAATCGCGAACAGGATCTCTCCCCGCAGAAACCAGGCTTGATCCTGAATGGTGGCGGGCACGCCCAGATCGGTGACCGTTTCCAGCAACTCGAGCGCGACGGTCAGCCGCCCGGCTTCGTGGGCCTCGGTGGCGAGTTCGAACGAACAGTTGGACCTCCGCCAGCGGGCCTCGGACGCCAGGTCACCCGTCTCCCCTTGGCGTTCGTAGGCCTCGAAGTACGGCAGCGCGTCCTCGCACCGCCCGAGCTCCTCCCGCAGCCGCCCCAGTTCGAGCATGATCGCGACGGCCGAGTCCGGGTCAGCTCGCACCAGCGCGAGTTCGTAGAACTCCGCTGCGCGTTCGCGATCACCTGAATCGGCATAGTAACGCGCCAGCGGCTCGGCCAGATCCTGCGGCCAAGCGCCGGGGCGGATCGCCACCGCGGCCTCTACTCCGCGCGCGAGTCCGTGCACGTCTCCGCGGGCCAGCGATCGGCGAGCCAGCGTTAGAAAGTCGAACACGGCCTGGCCCTCGTAGGACGGGGCCATGACCAGCAGGCGTTCGTAGGCCGCGCGGGCACGATCGAGCTGACCATCCACCGCGAACGCGTGTGCCACGAACGCCGCCTTCTCGGCGTCGTCGTCGTCCTGGCTGAACGCCAGCCGGTACTCGGCCAGGGCGCCGCCGTACGCCGAGTCCGCCCACAGCGCGTGGCCGCGCGCCAAGGCACCTTCGTCCTCGCCGCAGCCGACCAGGAGCCACGCCCCCGCCACGAGCCAGCGCCAGCTTTTCACTACGCCCGCGCGGCTTCCAGAATGGACAGATAGGCACGGACCAGTGCGTCGTCGGGTGCGTCACCCTGACAGCGAATCCACTCCCGGCGGGCCCGATCCCGCTCGCCCCGGCGCAGGTACAGGAGGCCGCGCGCCGCGCGCGCACGCACGAACGCGGGTCGCTCTTCGACGGCGCGATCCAACTCCCGCTCTGCTGCGTCCAGGTCGCCGCTTCTCAGATACGCCTCCGCCAGTCTCGTGCGCAGGTCCGGATAGGTCGGGCGCAGATCCACCGCTCGCCCGAACTGGCGCAGGGCTTCCTCCACGTCGCCCGCCTCGAGGTAGCGATCGCCCAGCTCGGCGTGCGCCTCCGCGAGGCGGTTGGCCACTGCGCTCGAAAAACGCCCAGCGCCCGCGTACTCGCTTTGCCGGGCGGCTTCGAAGGACTCGGTCGCGGCCTCGAATTCGCCCAGCTCGCTCAGCGTAATCGCCTTGTTGAGCAAGGCCTCCACGTAATTCGGGTTGATGCGCAGAGCGTGGCCAAAAGACTGGAGTCCCGCCTCCGGCTGTCCGAGCAGGCAGAGACAGAGTCCCATGAGTTGATGGACGTCCGCGTACTGGGGCTGCTGCTCCACGACGCCGCTGAATTCGTCCAGCGCGGTCACGTAGTCACCACGGCCGAACGCTTCCCTGCCCCGGGCGATGTTGGGCCTCACGTCGGCCCGCTGCTCCACGGCGTCAACTCCCATTCCCGTCTCCCGCAAGAGCCTTGGCCAGTCCAGCCTCGTCCTCGATGGGCGGCGCGCCGCGGCGACGCATCGCGCCTCGCGTGTCCACCAGGGTCGACGCCAACCGCCCGACCATGTCGTAGTCGATGTCCGTGTGATCGGTCACGACGACCACTACGTCGGCCGACTCGAGCGTCTCCGGACCAAGCTCAGACGACCACAGAGGGTCGAACCCGTCCACGCCGACATCGTCGCCCGAAATAGTGGGCACGAACGGGTCGTGAAAGCTAACCCTGGCCTCCTTCTGGGCCAGGAGGCGGATCAACTCCAACGCTGGACTCTCTCGCAGGTCGTCGATGTCCTTCTTGTAGCTGACGCCCAACAACAGTACCCGGCTACCCTTCAAGGGCTTGCCGCTCGCGTTCAGCGCGTCGGCGATCTTACGCAGCACGAACCTGGGCATCTCGGCGTTGATCTCGCTCGCGAGCTCGATCAGCCGCGTGCGGAACTCGAGGGTGCGCATCTTCCAGGACAGATAGTGCGGGTCCAGCGGAATGCAATGCCCACCCAGCCCGGGGCCCGGGGTGAACTTCATGAATCCGAACGGCTTGGTGGCCGCCGCATCCACCACTTCCCACACGTCGATCCCCAGGCGATCGCACACCTGCGCCAGCTCGTTCACCAGGGCGATGTTCACCATGCGGAAGGTGTTCTCGTAGACCTTCACCAGCTCGGCGGCTCGCGCGCTGCCGACCGGAACCAGGGTGTCGAAGATGGGGCCGTACGCGCGCAGCCCCGCGCGCGTACACTCCGGCGTAACACCGCCGAGCACCTTCGGCGTGTTGCGCGTACTCCAATCGGCGTTCCCCGGGTCGACGCGCTCCGGCGAGAAGCAGAGGTTGAAGTCCCTGGGCGCCTGCAGGCCCCCGCGCTCGAGCACCGGCTGCAGCACCTCCTCGGTCGTCCCAGGATAGGTCGTACTCTCCAGCACGATGGTTTGCCCCGGACGCAGATGGGTCGCCACGGCCTCGCCCGCCGCGACCACGTACGAAAGGTCCGGATCCTTGATCTTGTTGAGCGGTGTCGGGACGCAGATCGACACCACGTCGCACTCCGCCAGCCGGGCCATGTCCGTGGTGGCCTCGAAGGCGCCTTCGGCCACGGCCCGGGCCACTGAGCTGGCCTCCACGTCCTGTATGTGGCTGAGTCCGGCGTTGAGGGCGTCCGCCCGGGCGGCGTCGATATCGAGACCGATCACGCGGTATCCGGCGCGCGCAGCCTCCAACGCCAGGGGAAGGCCTACGTAGCCGAGGCCTACGACGCCGAAGGTCGCGCCCGTCGGGGGCTGGTGAGACTCTTGATCGATGGTGTCCGCTCCGGGCTGCCTCTAGCCGGCCGACTTACCCCGTCGCAGATCGACCTCGGGGGCTCGGTCGGCAAACTCCTGTTCGTAGCGCTCCAAGGAAACTACGAGGTTCGGGAAGAATCCGGCGAAATGACTCAGCACCAGGTCGTCCCTTCCGTCCTCCAGGTGGCCCGACCACTCGGGCATCAGCTCGCACACCCGCGCGGTCCGCCGGTTGGATGGGCGTACGATCCGAACCTTGTGGACCGCCGTTTCTTCGGTCTCTTCCTCGGGCGCGACCAGCTCTTCGTGCAGCTTCTCGCCCGGGCGCAATCCCGTAAAGACGATGCCACCCTGGACGGGTAACCCCGCAAGACGGCGCAGGTTTCGGGCGAGATCCAGGATCCGGACCGGCACGCCCATTTCCAGCATCGCGACCCTGCCGCGGATCCCTTCCAGCAGTGACGCCTGAAGAACGAGCTGGACCGCCTCCGGAATGGTCATGAAGTAGCGGGTGACGTCCGGGTGCGTGACGGTGAGTGGACGTCCCGCTTCCAGTTGACGCCGGAACACGGGCAGCACGCTCCCCTTGCTTCCCAGGACGTTGCCGAACCGAACCGCCGAGTACGCGGTGGTCGCGTAGTGGTCCTGCAGCTCCAGCACGACGAGCTCCGCCAGGCGCTTGGTGGCGCCCATTACGTTGGCCGGCCGAACCGCCTTGTCGCTGCTGATCAGCACGAACTTGTCGGCGTGGTGTCGGCCGGCGGCCTCCGCGACGCGGTAGGTGCCGAGGACGTTGTTGCGCACGGCCTCCCGGGGGTTCTCCTCCATCATGGGGACGTGCTTGTACGCGGCCGCGTGGAATACCCGATCGAAGGCGAAGCGCCGGAACAGCCGTTCGAGCGTCGCGACGTCGGTGATGTCGCCCACCACCGAGACGAGGTGTAGCCCGGGGTGGGCCTCGCGCAGGTCCGCTTCGAGGAAGCAGAGCTCGCTCTCGGCCTGGTCGAGCGCCACCAGCGTGGCCGGGCGATGGAGCGCGATCTGGCGGGTGAGCTCGGAGCCGACGGAGCCTGCCGCGCCCGTGATGAGGATGACCGCGCCCTCTATGTCCGCGGCGAGCTCGGGGAGTTCGAGTACGACCGGCTCACGGCCGAGCAGGTCCTCGATGCGAACTTCGCGCAGCTGGCTCAGCCGAACGTTGCCCGACAGCACTTCCGAGATGCCCGGGAGCACCTTGAACGGCAGCCCGGTCTTCTCGCAATGCTCGACGATTCTCCTCAGGTCCGCGGGTCGCGCGGAAGGGATCGCGAGGATGATCTCGTCCGCGTCCAGGCGCCCTGCTACCTCCGGTAGCTGCGCGGTGGCCCCGAGGACGCGCACGCCCTGCACCGACCGTCCGTGCTGCGATTCGGCGTCATCCACGAACGCCACCGGACGAAAGCTCGTGGGCAACCGCAGCATCTCACGCGCGAGCAGGTTTCCGGCCTCTCCGGCCCCGACGATGATGATCCTGCGGTCCCCGCGTGCGCCCGGACGGCGGAACTGACGCAGGCGCTCGAAGGTGAGGCGGTACGCCAGCCAAACTCCGGCGAGGAGGTATCCGTGCAGGACCCAATCGATCAGGAGCACGGAACGCGGAATTCTGGGGGTGAGAGGAAGCGCGAAGTCCAGCCCGAGGAGGGCCAGCGTCCCGACCCCGCTCGCCGCTATGAGCCGGACGATGTCGCCGGTGCCGACGAATCTCCAGCGACCCGCCGAGAGCTTGAAAAGGCGAGCGGCGACGTGCCGAATGACAATGACCGCGCCGATCGTAAGGGCGGCGGTCTCGAGGTGTGGACCCGGAACGCGAAACTCGAAGCGGAGCGCGTAGGCCAGGGCATAGGAAAGCCCCGCGATCGCCGCGTACACGAGATACGCGAGTCTCTTTCTAGGGGCAAACGGCGCCCGGAGCAGTCCCCTCAAACGAGCCTTCACTCACCACCCCCCACCGCGATGTCCTCCACCTCCGCAACCGCCCGCTCCACCAGTCCGCGGGGGACTCTCCTCGAATCCGGTTCAGTTCACTCGTGGGTGTGCATCCGTCACCCGTTGGAACCCCACCGTCAAGCTTCTGTTACCGTCTCGGCCAACCCGCCCGGCGTACGCGTGGGCGGACCCTTTGGCGGGAACAGCACCTTCAGCAACGGCGGCGCCATGAACGTTGTGACCATCACCATCAACGTGAGCGCACTGAAAATACCGACGTCCAGTACCCCCGATGTCAAGCCCATCTGAGCAAAAATCAGGCCGACCTCTCCGCGCGGGATCATTCCGACGCCGATCACCGACTTCTTCCCCTTCAGCCAGAAGGGCGCGTAGCCCGCGGCCAACTTCCCCACGATCGCGACGGCGATGAGCGCCAGTCCCACGCTGAGGACAGTAGCGTCCGCAAACGTGCGCACATCCACTGAGGCGCCTACGACCACGAAGAAGATCGGAACGAAGAAATGGCCCAGGCGGGTCACCCCGGCTTCTATTGTGTGCGCATGCCGCGTGGGCGCCAGCACGAGCCCCGCGGCGAACGCACCCACGATCAGCGCCGAACCAGCGGCGTCCGCCAGGTAGGCGATGATGAACGCGAACGCGAGCGCCATGGTGGCCAGCGTCTCCGGCTTGCCCACGCGCGCCAGGATGTCGAATAGCGGCGGAATGACGAACCGGCCGACGATGAGCACGAGCGCAACGAACCCGAACGCCGACAGCGTAGTCTTGCTGATGCTGACCGCGGTGACCTCGGCGCCTGCTACCAAGTTCGCCACGACGGCCAGAATGATCAGACCGATGATGTCGTCGATCACGGCCGCCCCGAGGACGATCTGGCTCTCTATCTCTTGCAGACGCCCCAAGTCGGACAGGACGCGCGCGGTGATGCCCACGGACGTCGCCGTCAGCGCGGCGCCCGCCACGACCGCCACCATCGTTTCCAGGCCGAGCGCGGAGGCGACCCAGTAGCCACCCCCGAACGGCAGAACCACCCCTACCACGGCTGTCGTCAGAGACGCGCCCCCCACCTGCAGAAGCTTCTTCAGGTCGGTCTCGAGCCCTATCTCGAAGAGCAGAATGACGACGCCGATTTCGGCCAACAGGTGGATTACTTCGACGGTCGGATCCACCAGGTTCAGAACCGAGACGCCCAGCACCACCCCGGCGACCAATTCACCCAGCACCGCCGGCTGGCCGATCTTCTCCGCCAACTCCCCGAACAGCTTGGCGCCAACGAGGATAGCGATCAGGATCGCCAGGAACGCGGGCACGCTCAGGTGGTCCCCCTCCGCCGCGTGGGCGCCGGCCTGCGCCGCCGCTTGAGCGGTGTCGGCGAGAACGGCCGCGGAGTCGGCGACCCCCTGCAGCAGGAGGTGGACGAGCGGCAATCCCGAATCCAGCATTCCTCCCCCGGGGGATGAGAGGGTTGGTCGCTGCCAAGAGACCTCAGGGACCGCGCGGTCGTGAGATCGGCCGCGCAACATAGGGCTGGCCCTGGGGAAACTCCAGCCCGCATACGAAGGGCCGGCAGCGGGTTACCGCGCCGGCCCGATGTGCTGCATCAGATATGGTGCGAGGCTAGACGGCCTTGCGGATCTTGCCGGCCGAGATGCATCGCGTGCACACGCGCACTCGTCTGGCATCGCCCGAATCCAGGGCGATCTTCACACGCCGCAGGTTGGGCAACCAACGCCGCCTGGTCTTGTTGTTCGCGTGGCTCACGTTGTTCCCGGTAATGGGACGCTTGCCGCATACGTAGCAAACTCTAGCCATGATATGTGCCTGGGCCCTGCCCTCTAGTGGACGGTAACTAGTTGAGCGTGCGCGCGTCCAGGAAGCTCAGCGCGAAACGCGCTTCCTCGACCTGCAGGTCATCCACCAGCGCGCCCGAAGACCGCCAATCGGTCAACACCGAGTCGGACATGAGCTCCACGATTCCCGATACCGTCACGATATCACCGTTGGCGAAGGACGCCCCTCCAGCGGCGAGGGCATCGCTTATCCGGATCATGTACGGCTGGTTGTTGGGAAGCTGGATCCAAAACGCCCGGCCGCCCAGCGTGGACGCGATCGTAACGTTGCTCAGCCGGATGTTCAGGCTCTGGAAGCCCTCGGGACCGGTCGCGAAGTCGGCAACCGTCACGTTGGCCGCCCCCCCGTCGATGTTGGCACCCGGTACCGATGCGGTATCCTCGAGGATGGATATCTGCGTCGGCTCGGCGGTAACGCTCAGCCACCAGAATAGGCCCCCTATCGCAACCAGGGCCGCGATCATGAGGAGCGTGGTCTTTCGTGCGGTCGACTGAGGCGCGTTGGTTTCGGCCATGGGACCTACTCGACGAGTTCGATGATCGCCATATCGGCGCCGTCACCCGGACGGTGCCCGAGCTTCAGCACCCGCGTATACCCTCCCGGACGCTCTGCGTACCGGGGGCCTAGCTCGCCGAACAGATGAGCGAGCACGTCCTTGTCGCGGATGCTCCTAGCCACGATGCGGCGGGCGTGCAGATCGCCACGCTTCGCCTTCGTGATCAAAGGCTCCGCGTACGTGCGGAGCTCTTTCGCCTTGGCGGTTGTCGTACGAATCCGGCCGTGCTTGAAAAGCGACGTCGCGAGGTTGCGCAGCGTGGCTTCCCGGTGCTCGGCGGTTCGCCCGAGGTGTCGTCCCTTCTTGCGGTGCCTCATCGGCTACTCCTCCGCCGCCGCTGCTTCCTCGGCCTCGGCGTCATCGCCCACCAGATACAGCTCTCCGTCTTCACCGGCCTCCAGCTGCATGCCGAAGTGCAGGTCCTGATCTTCCAGGAAGCGGCGGATTTCTTCGAGTGACTTCTGCCCGAAGTTCTCGATGTTGAGCATCTGCTGCTCGCTCCGCCGGACCAGGTCTCCGAGAGTAATGATACTCTCCTTCTTGAGCGAGTTCACCGAGCGAACCGACAGCTCCGTGAGGTCCTCGATCGGGCGGCGGAAGAGGTCCTGCATGCCACTCGACATGCGCACCGCTCCCGGTGTCGGCGGCTCGGACACCTCGGTCCCGCCGAACTGAAGCAGATAGGCCATGTGCCGACGCGCCAGCTCCGCCGCGTACGCCACCGTCTCTTCCGGCTCCCGGCTCCCGTTGGTCTCCACGAGCAGCGTCAAGCGGTCGAAGTCGGTGCGCTGGCCCACACGCGTCTCCTCGACCGTGAAGTTGGCTCGCAGCACCGGGTTGTAGATCGAGTCGATCCGGACCAGGTCCACCGGACTCCCCTTGGGTAGCCGATGTTGGTCGGCGGCCACGAAGCCGCGCCCCTTGTTCACGTACAGCGTGAGGTTGATCTCTCGCTCATCCTGCAGGGTGAACAGGTGGTGGTCCTGATTGACGACCTTGACCCGCCCATGCCCGCCGATGGCTTCCGCGGTCACGGCGCCGGCCTTGGACGCGCGCAGTTCCAGCGTGACCGGCGGCGTCTCCTCTTCGACGACGAACTCTTCGCCGTCCTCATCGGCCACGGGAGCGGCCCCCTGCGTCGCTTGAGGCAGGTCGCCCTCCATCTCCAGAACGAGCGTCTTCAGGTTCTGGATGATCTGGTGAACGTCTTCGACGACGCCCTCCACCGTCTGGTGCTCGTGTACGACGCCGTCCATGCGGAAAGCCCACACCGCCGCCCCCGGAAGCGAAGACAACAGAATGCGCCGGACGGTATTGCCGAGGGTGTGGCCGTAGCCCCGCTCCAGGGGTGCCATTACGAACTCCGCCGAGCGACCATCGTCGGAACGATGGGCGACTTCGACTCGCTCGGGAAGTACCAATCCGCTGAGATCTAGCTCCACTATCGCCTCCCGGCCGAACGGCCGGTTCGAGTCATCAACTGACGTTGCTTTCGCTTCCCCGGCCGGCCCTACTTGGAGTAGAGCTCCACGATGAGCTGCTCCTGGACCGCCAACGGGATGTCCGTGCGGGTCGGGCTCTGGAGCATCCGGCCCGTGCGCGTATCCGTGTCCACCGCGAGCCAGCGTACCGTGTCGGGGCGAGTTCTCGCCTCCACTGCGGCCTGCACCGGTACCAGCCCCCGAGAGCCTTCGCGGATGCGCACCTCGTCACCGGCGGCAACGCGGTAGCTCGGAATGTTCACGGCGGACGCGTTGACCTCCACGTGGCCGTGGCGAACGAGCTGCCTCGCCTGCCGGCGGCTCTCGGCGAGCCCCAGGCGGTAGAGGATGTTGTCCAGCCGGCTTTCGAGGAGGACCAACAGGTTTTCGCCCGTGACGCCCTGCGCTCGGTGGGCTTCCGCAAAAAGATTCCGGAAATACGACTCGCCGACCCCGTAGATCCGCTTCACCTTCTGCTTCTCACGGAGCTGCACCGCATATTCCGACTGCTTACGCCGGCGCGCGTTGGTTAGACCGTGTTGGCCCGGGACATAGTTGCGGCGTTCAATGGGGCACTTCTCGGTGAAACACTTCGTGCCCTTCAGGAAGAGCTTCTGCCCCTCGCGGCGGCAGAGCTTGCACACCGGTCCAGTGTGGCGACCCATATCGTTCTAGTCTCCATCCGTGTCGATAAAACCTGCATGCGAGACTTCGTCCCGCCTGGATGGTGCGGCGGTTTACGTCTCCCCGCGTCCTTTTAGACGCGGCGCTTCTTGGGCGGCCGACACCCGTTGTGCGGGATCGGCGTAACGTCGCGGATCGACCGAACATCCAACCCGGCCGCGGCCAGGGCCTGCACGGCGGACTCTCTGCCGCTACCCGGTCCCTGCACGCGCACGTGGATCCGCCGAACACCGAGGCTGACCGCCTCACGGCCCACCTGCTCCGCCGCGACCGTGGCGGCGAACGGCGTCGACTTCTTGGAACCCTTGAACCCCGCTCGGCCGGCGCTGCCCCACACTATCACCGCACCACCCATATCGGTGAGCGTGATGAGCGTGTTGTTGAAGGTCGCCCGGATGTGGGCGATCGCCTCCGCCTCGACGTTCTTCTTGGTTCGCTTCTGACGCGTTTTCTTGGGCTTGGCCATGCTCGTGCGCTTCGCGCTGTGCTAGGGTCTTATCGGAGGCCCAGCGGTGCCGAGCCGAAGATCGGCTGACCGGCACCGGCTACTTCTTGGGTGCCCTCTTCTTGCCTGCGATGGCGCGCCGCGTACCCTTGTGCGTGCGCGCGTTGGTGTGCGTGCGCTGGCCCCGAACGGGAAGTCCGCGCCGGTGCCGCAAACCGCGATAGCACCCGATGTCCATGAGTCGCTTGACGTTCATGGAGACCTCGGTGCGAAGGGCGCCCTCCACCTTGTGCTTGCTCTCGATTTCCCGACGCAGACGATTCACTTCCTCGTCCGTCAGCTGATGGACGCGCCTGTCGCGATCCACGCCGGTGGTGTCGAGTATGTGGTCGGACTTGGAAGCGCCGATGCCGTAGATGTAGGTCAGCGCGACCTCGATCCTCTTGTTGCGCGGCAAATCAATGCCAGCGATACGCGCCATTCGCTCAGCCCTGTCGCTGCTTGTGTCGCGGATTCCTCTTGCAGATGACCCTCACCACCCCGCGGCGGCGGATCACCTTGCAATGCTCGCAAATCGGCTTGACGCTGCTACGAACCTTCATGTGTGCGTATGCCGGGCGTAAGAAGTTGACGAACAGCTGGGAAGTATATGCAGGCGACCAAGATCGAGCAACCCCGTGGGCACATGATCGCTCAGTTGCTGATACGGTCCACGGCGATGATCAGCGACGCCGCCGCGGTCAGCGCCGTCAGCGTCTGGGTGAAGATCGTGCTGAAGCCCAGGCCGCCGCTCCGCGGGGGCTTCACGGGCACGACGACGCGACTTCCCGGGCCCGGCCTTGGGACTCCGTCCGGCAGCAGGAAGCGGGTACGCTTGGTGGCCCGGGAACCGTTCTGGAAGGTGACCGAAACGCGATCCCGATCGGCGTTGTCCAGGTACCCACCGGCCTGTTCGATGTAGTAGTCGATGTTCTCGCCGGATTCGTACAGAACGCGGGTCTCGAACGCCACGGCGCCCCGCACCAGGACCGTTGGATCGTAGGCCGGGACGTGCAGGCTGTCACCTCCCGCGAGGGCCAGGTCCGCCTCGCGGTCGCCCTCGACCAGAGCGCGGGAGAGATCCGTCGCCACCAACTCGCCCTCGCGTATCATCTGGAAGCCCGGCGCGTAGGCCTCCGTCGTGAGCCCACCCGCCCGTGCGATGATGCTGCTGACGGTTTCGTCGCGTTCGGCCAGCACGTAGCGGCCGGGCAGGTGTATCTGGCCCGTGACCGCCACGGTTCGAGACACTTCGTAGCCCGGCGCCCGGCGCACGAACGCCCGGTCTCCGTGACGCAGGGAGAACTCGGCCGCCAGAGGGCGCCAGTCGCCGGCCCCGGCCTCGACCGCGCCGGTCGCCCCGTCGCTGCCGCCGTCGCTGCCCGGCGCGCCCCCTGGAGGCAGCGCGACCCGAAACACCGTCGCCAGCGTACGGTCCCGGCGCAGCGGATCCACCGGCCGCGCGATCTCCACCTCGAGGGCGTAGGCGCCGCGCACGAAGCCACCCGCGGCCAGGATCAGGTCTTCGAGGGTCATGCCCTCGGCGAGAGGGAACTCGCCCGGGTCCTTCACGAACCCATCGACCGTCACGACCGACTCGTTGCGCAGCATCTCCTTGCTGAAGATCACCACCGAGTCGCGATCGGCCAGCCGCACGTCACCCGTGACGCCGTCTTCTGACAGCGCGACCCTGAGCAGCTGGCGGCGGCCGTCGGCCGGATCCAGGCGGTAGATGTGGGCGCGCGAAAGGTAAGCCCCCTCCGTTAGCCCCTCGGCGCGGTCGATCAGGCCCTGCAGCGTTTCCCCGTCGCTCCACTGATACAGCCCGGGCCGGTTCACCTCGCCTTCCAGCACGACCCTGTTGCGCCGCTCGTCGGAGATCGCGAACACCCGGACGCGGTCCCCGTCGCGCAGCGGCATGGCCTCGTCTCCCTCCATCAACTCGCGCAGGTCGACGTCCACCAGGACGCGGTCCACGCCGGGGATGCGCTCCCAGGGCGGCACGACGCGATCCACCTGGATGCGCCTCACCACGGCGTCGGACCGAAAGCCGCCGGCGAAGGCAATCAGCTCGCGTAGCCCCTCTCCCTCGCGCAGCTCGTAGGCGGCCGGCCTGCGTACCGAGCCCTCCACCCCCACCAGGGTCAGGGCAACCGGAACGAACAGCCGATCCCCCTGCTCCAGGCGCAGGTCGCCGGCGTTGTCGCCGCGCAGAAGGTAGTCGTAGGTGTCGACAGTCTGGACGAGCCGTCCGCCCCGTCGCACCTCCAGCGAACGCAGGCTACCCGCGGCGCTGGGTCCGCCCGACAGGTAGAGCGCGTTGAAGGCGGTGCCGGCCGCGTTCACCTGATAGGCGCCCGGCCAGCGGACCTCGCCCACGACGAACACCTGATTGACGCGCAGCCGTCCGACGGAAATCTGGAAGCGCGTGGTCGCGCCGGGGCCCCGCCGCACTCCCGAGTAAACGCTGCCCAGGCGACCGTACAGCGCGTCTTCCAGCTGGCCGAGCGTGAGGCCGGCCACCGCCACGCGGCCGACGTCGGGGATGAACACGTGCCCCTCACGCGAAACCGTCAGCGGGTAAGCGAGCTCGACATCTCCGGTAAGCACTAGCGCCAACTCGTCTCCGGCGTCCAGCCGGTAGCCGGCGTCCACCGGCCCCTCGAGGATCGGGTCGAACTGGGTTGTGAATCTCCGAAAGATATCGTGACCGAAAATCGGCAGGCCATCCACCGTAGGCACGGGCTCGTCGCGCAGGTCGAAGGGCAGACCGGGTGGGTCTCGGAAGGGCCGAGAGTCGGCTCCAAGCGAATCGAAGAGCGCCGCCTGGCCCGGGCCTATCCCCAGGCCGCTGTCCTGGCCCATCAGGCCCAAACGCCCCAGCGCTTCGGCGAAATCACCTCCGGGCGCACCCCGCTGCAGAGAGCCGCCCTCCAGCGCGTCATAGTAGCGATCCGCCAGGGCTGGATCATATCCGGCCTGGCTCAGGCGCAAGCGAAGCTGCGACCGGGTCAGTCCCGACCGACGCAGCGCCTCGAGGATCTCACCCTGCGACACGGACCGCCCGAGTCGACCCTCGATTTGCTGGCGGATGGCCACCGTGTCCGCCTGCTGGCCAGTCGCATTCTGGGCCGAGAGAGGTGGCGCGGCGGAGGCGGCCGCGAGCCCGAAGGCGAGGATCGAGCGCGCTGGCTTGCCTGGCGACATGGGTAGCCTCGCCCGCCTAAAGCGGGTTGCCGTTGAGACTCGTGAGCACTCGGGGCCCGTCCGCCGTAACGGCCACCGTCTGCTCGAAGTGGGCGCTCGGTAGCCGGTCCGATGTCACCACCGTCCAGTCGTCCTCGAGCGTTTCGACGTCAGGCGAGCCGAGATTGAGCATCGGCTCTATGGCGAGCACCATCCCGGGCCTCAGCTTGAGGCCGCGCCCCGGCCGGCCGAAATTCGGCACGTTCGGCTCCTCGTGCGGCCGCCTGCCGATGCCGTGGCCGACGAGCTCGCGCACCACCGACATCCCAGCGGACTCGGCGACCGTTTGAATGGCGTGCCCCACGTCACCGAGGCGGTTGCCGGCGCGAGCCTGCTCGATGCCAGCGTTGAGGGCCGCCCGAGTCGTGTCCATGAGCCGCTGAACGTCGGCGTCGACATCGCCCACGGCGTAGGTTCGCGCCGCATCGCCGAACCAGCCACCCAGCTCCACCCCGACGTCCACGGTGACAAGATCGCCCGAGGCCAGCACGCGACCCGGTTCCGGGATGCCGTGGACGACCTCCTCGTTGACCGAAATGCAGGCGCTGCGGGGGAAGCCATAGAGGCCCTTGAAGGACGGCACCGCGCCTTCGTGGGAACGGACGAACTCATCGCAGAAGCGGTCCAATGCGTCCGTGGTCACGCCGGGAGCGATGCGCGCGGGAAGCTCGGCGAACAGCGCGGCGATGACACTACCCGCGCGGCCAATGGCCTCGATCTCTTGCTGGCTCTTGAGCGGGATCACCGGGTGCGCGTTCGCTGTCGAGGAATCGAAGGCGGCCTGCGTCTCTGCGCGGCGCTCCCTCCGGGGCGCTCCCTCCGGCCCGGAGAGGCGCGGCCAAATGTAACGCGGGGGACCTGCGCGTGGTATCCCCGGGAGCCGCCTACACCCACCCGAGCAGACTGAACACTCCAACGATGGTAATCACGACCAGAATCGTGAGCGGAGCGCCCAGTCGGGCGTAGTCTCCGAAGCGGTATCCGCCGGGGCCGTACACCATGGTGTTGGTCTGGTAGCCCAGGGGCGACAGGAAGCTGCACGAAGCCGCGAGCGCCACGGCGATGGCGAACGCGCGTGGATCGGCGCCGACATCGCCGGCCACCGCCAGCGCCACGGGAAACACCAAAATCGCCGCGGCGGTGTTGGTGATCAGTTCGGTGAGGGCCAGCGTAACGAGGACCACCCCAGCCAGCGCCCAGGGCGCCCCGAGCGCACCCAGAGGGGCCAGGACGGTATCGGCGATGACGGCCGCCAGCCCACTTTCCTGCACAGCGGCCCCCAGCCCGAAGCCGGCGGCGATCACGATCAGCACGTCGAGCGAGACCGCGCCGCGCGCCTCCGCCGTGGTCAGGATGCCCACCAGTATGGTGAGCGCCGCGCCCGCCAGCGCGGCGTGCAGGACCGGCGCCAGACCCAGCCCCGCGACCGCGACCACTCCCAGGGCGATGAGCGCGGCCAGAGGCGCGTAGCGGCTGGCGCTAGGCGATGGGCCGCCGAGCCGGGAGACCAGCAGGAAGTCAGCGCGATCTCTCCAGCGAGCGCGAAACCCCGGGTCTGCGAGCAGGAGCAGGGTGTCGCCCAGGCGGAGGGGCTCACCACCCAGCTTGCCGTGCACCCTCGCTCCGGCCCGGTGGATAGCCACGACCGCCGCCTGGTAGCGATCGCGGAAGCCGGCTTCCTTGAGCGTTCGCCCCACCAACGGCGAGGCTCCTCCGACGACCGCCTCGAAGAACGTGTTGCCGGGGTCGGTGAAGTCCAGAAAATGGCGCGCCTCCGCGGAGGTCAGACCGCGCATGCGTTGGAGCTCCGCGATCGCATCGGCCACCCCAACGAACGCCAGCAGGTCGCCGCCGCGCAGCTTCGTCGTCGGCGCGATGGGCGCGCTCCTTTCGCCGTCGCGCTCCAGCCCCACCAGAAACAGGCCCTGCAGGTGGCGCAGCCCGCCCTCCTCCACGCCGACGCCGTCCAATCGCCCGCCTCGCTCGACCGCCATCTGCACGACGAACTCACGGGCCTCGGCGCCCGCGCTGGCGCTCGAGCCCCTCCGGTCCGGCAGCAGCGCCGGCGTGGCCAACACCAGCAGGGCCAGGCCGGCGACGGCGATGGGCAGCCCCACCGGCGTCATCTCGAACATGCCCAGCGCGGGCATGCCGGCCGACTCCAGCAGTCCGGACACCACGACGTTGGTCGATGTGCCGATCAGGGTGAGGAGGCCGCCCAGGATGGCGGCGAACGAGAGCGGCATCAGATAGCGCGAGGGGCTGCGACCCTGGCGCTGCGCCCAACCCGCGACCTGCGGCGACAGCATCGCGACGATGGGGGTGTTGTTCATGGCGGCCGATGACGCGGCGACGGCGGACAGCAGCCGGAGGAGCGATCGCCTCTCGCCGTTGGTGCGCCCGAACACCGCCGCGACGAGCGGCTGCAGCGCGCCGGTCTTCTCTATGCCGCCCGCGATGATGAAGAGCGCCGCCACGGTGATCGGCGCCGGATTCGAAAAACCGGAGAACGCCTGGGGCGCGGACACGATGCCCAGCAGGACCACCGCCACCACGCCCAGCAACATCGTCAGAGCGGGCGATCTGGCGCCCCGGGCCAGCAGGCCCACGACCACGGCCACGATCACCAGCGTGGCCCAGCCTTGCCACGTCATGGCCGCGCTTCCGGCGCCCCCGCTGGCAGAATTCCGGCGGAACGCAGCATGGCCACGACGCGCTCGGCGAGCTCGTCGACGCCCAGGTCGTCGGAGGGGGCGAGGAGCTCGGGCGACACGGGTTCCTCGTAGGGCGCGGTCACGCCCGTCAGGCCCGTGATCTCACCCCGTTCCGCGCGCTCGTACAAGCCCTTCGAGTCCCGCCGCCGACACTCCTCGATGTCGCAGCGCACGTAGACTTCGAAGAAGCGGCCATCCGGAACGAGCGAGCGCGCACGGTCCCGGTCCCGCGCGTAAGGCGACAAGAACGTGCACAGGGCGATGCTGCCCTGCTCGAAGAACAGGCGCGCGACCTCTCCCACCCTGCGGATGTTCTCGGTGCGATCCTCCGGGGAGAACGCGAGGTCCCCGCTCAGGCCGTGCCGTACCCGGTCCCCGTCGAGCAGCATCGTGCTGCAGCCGATGTCGTACAGGCGCCGCTCGACGGCGCGCGCCAGGGTCGATTTGCCCGACCCCGACAGGCCCGTGAACCACACCACCGCGGCACGATGGCCGTTGCGAGCCTCGCGTTCCTCCCGCGCCAGCGCTTCCGGCTCCCAGCGCACGTCGGGGGATGCCGGGCGCTCAGCCCCCTCGGCGTCCGCACGCGCGAGGTCACCCGGTGTCTGGACGCCGCCGCGGATCATGCCGGCTCCGACGGTCGTATTCGTGAACGCGTCCACGAGCACGAACGCCCCGGTGGACCGGTTCACCCGGTAGGGATCGAAGAAGACGGGGTCCGCGGTCTCGACCTCCACGCGCCCGATCTCGTTCAGCGCCAGCGTCTGCGCGTCTTCCCTGTGGAGCGTATCGACGTCGATTCGGTACAGGACGTTGGTCACGTACGCACGGGCTGCGCGCGTCGTATGGCGCACCAGAAGAGGCCGCCCCACTTCCAGCGGCGTCTCCGACATCCAGCAGAGCATGGCCTCCATGCGTCGGCCGACCTGCGGCAGATTGCGCCTCCGCACGATCATGTCGCCACGGCTCACGTCGATATCGTCCGCAAGGCCGATCACGAGCGGGTCTCCCGCCAGGCCTTCCTCCACCGGGCCGCGAGCCGAGTGGATCTGGGTGACTCGCGTCGCGCGCCCCGACGGCAGCGCGACTACTTCCTCGCCGACGGATATGGTGCCCGAGGCGACCTCTCCGGCGAATCCGCGAAAGTCCTGGTGCGGCCTGATGACGTACTGCACCGGGAATCGGAAGTCTACCAGATTCCGGTCCGCGGAGATGTTGACGGACTCCAGGTGGTGCAGCAGCGAGGGCCCTTGATACCAGTCGGTGCGCTCGCTACGCCGCGCGACGTTGTCTCCCTCCAAGGCCGAAATCGGAATGAAGACGATGTCGCGCACGTTGAGCTTGGCGGCGAACGACCGGAATTCGTCGGCGATCTCGTCGAACGCGTCCATGGACCAGTCGACCAGATCCATCTTGTTGACCGCCACCACCATGTGGGGGATGCCCAGCAGCGAAGAGATGAAGGCGTGTCGGCGCGACTGCGTGAGCACGCCCTTGCGCGCGTCCACGAGGACGACCGCCAGGTGGGCGGTGGAGGCGCCGGTGACCATGTTGCGGGTGTACTGCTCGTGCCCCGGCGTGTCCGCGATGATGAACTTCCGCCTGGGAGTGGCGAAGTACCGGTAGGCGACGTCGATGGTGATCTTCTGCTCGCGCTCGGCGCGCAGTCCATCGGTAAGCAGCGCCAGGTTGAGTCCGTCCTCGCCGGACCGCCTGCTCGCCCCTTCCAGCGCCTCGAGCTGGTCCTCGAAGATCGACTTGGTATCGTAGAGCAGACGCCCGATCAGCGTGCTCTTGCCGTCGTCGACGCTACCGGCGGTCGTGAATCGGAGCAGGTCGGAAGCGCCCGCGGCCATCAGAAGTATCCCTGCCGCTTGCGGTCTTCCATCGCGGACTCGGAGCGCCGGTCGTCGTGCCGGCCGCCCCGCTCGGTCACGCGAGCCGCCGCGACTTCGGCGATGACCTCCTCGAGCGAGCCCGCCGCGGAGACGACCGCGCCGGTACAGGTCGCGTCGCCGATCGTGCGGAAGCGGATCGTCCGGTTCTCGTAGGCCTCTCCGTCCAGCAACGAGATCCAGGGGCTCCGCGCGAGCAGGGTCCCGTCCCGCTCCACCACCTCTCGCTGGTGGGCGAAGTACAGCGAGGGGATGGGGATCTCCTCCGCCGCGACGTACTGCCACACGTCCATCTCGGTCCAGTTGCTGAGGGGGAACACGCGAAAGTGCTCCCCGGGGGCCTTGGCGCCGTTGTAGAGGCTCCACAGCTCCGGACGCTGATTCTTGGGATCCCACTGCCCGAACCGGTCGCGGTGGGAGAAGAACCGCTCCTTGGCGCGAGCCTTCTCCTCGTCGCGCCGCCCGCCACCCAGCGCCGCGTCGATCTTGAGCTCCTCGATCGCGTCCAGAAGCGTCACGATCTGCAAGACGTTGCGGCTCGCGTCCGGCCCCTTCTCCTCCACCGCCCGTCCAGCATCGATCGAATCCTGGACGTAGCGCACGAGCAGCTCCGCGCCGACGCGCCCGACGAGCGCGTCCCGGAATCGGAGCGTCTCCGCGAAGTTGTGCCCGGTGTCGATGTGCAGCAGCGGAAACGGAATCCTGCCCGGGGCGAACGCCTTGCTCGCCACGTGCACCATGACGATCGAGTCCTTCCCGCCCGAAAAGAGCAGGACCGGGCGCTCGAACTGCGCCGCGACCTCGCGCATGACGAAGATCGCCTCCGCCTCCAGCTGGGCCAGGTGCGACGTTCTATCGTCCTTCATCCACTCTTCGCCTCTTGGGCCAGGGCACTCACCCGTCCTCGCGGCGCTCCCGATACAGCGCGGTCACGACGTCGATCGCCGCCTCCGCCCCCGCCGCGCACGCCAGAATCCCGTGGGGCTGCACCGGCACCGGCTTGTTGTATCGCAACGGAGCGCCCAGGCAATCCAGAACCGTGCCACCGGCTTCCCGCAGGAGGATCTCCGGCGCGCACGTGTCCCATTCGCTCAAAAACGATACAGGATGGACGTACAGGTCGCGGTCCCCGTTCGCTATGAGGGAACACTTTACCCCGACGGATCCACTGGCGGAAACGTCACGCGTGCCGAGGCGCTCCGCGAGAGCCTCCAGAAAGGGGTCCGCGTGCGACCGCGATCCTACCAGTCGGAGCGGCGAGCCGACCCGCGTCGACGGAAGAGGCACCCAGGCGCCGGTCAGCGCGTTCCAGCGCCGTGCTCCGTGGCCCACCGCCGCCCGGTACAGGGCCTCGCGGGCCGGCAGATAGAGCGCCCCGGCGACGGCCCGGCTGTCCACGGCCAGGCCGATCATGATCGCGAACTCCCCGTTCCGCGCCAGGAACTCCTTGGTGCCGTCCAGGGGGTCGACGATCCAGACCCGCTCGGCGCGGAGGCGCCCGGCCGAGTCGCGCGACTCCTCGGATAGAACGGCGTCGTCCGGGAACTCCCGGGCGAGCCGCGCGAGGATCACGTCGTTGGCAGCGTGATCGGCCTCGGTCACCGGTGTACCGCCCTCCTTCAGCGAGGCTGACGCGCTCCCGTAGTACGCCATGGCCGCGGCGCCCGCATCTCGCGCCGCCGCGCTCGCCACGTCCAACTCGCGCGTGAACGCCCCTCCGCTCATGGCTCGTTCGTGGCAGCGGCCCGCCACGCCTCGAGGGCAGCGATCAGCCCGGCGGTGGTGTGCTCCAGCGCCACGAGCGCCACCTCGAGGCCGCGCTCGCGTGCCGTGTGCGCGGTGACCGGTCCAATGCAGGCCGCCGGCGGACCCGCCGCGCCGACGACCTCGGCGTAGGCCGACACCGCGGACGACGAAGTGAAGGCGACCACATCTATTCCCCGCACCTCTATCTCGCGGCGCAGCTCGGCGAGCGCCTCGCGGTCCAGCTCCGGCCGGTACGCGGGCACGTCCGCCACGTGCGCTCCCAAGCGGCGCAGCGCTTCCGGCAGCGCGTCACGGCCCGCGGACGATCTGGGCAGGAGAACGCGCCGGCCCGCTAGTGGCCCGGCCGCGGCCAGCGCCTCGATGAGGCCCTCGGCGACGAACCGGTCCGCGGTGAGAGTCACCTCGAATCCGGCGGCCCGCGCCGCGGCCGCGGTCGCGGGGCCCACGCAGGCGACCGCTACGGCGGCCCGAGGTTCGACGCCGCCTTCCTCCAGCGCGCGCGCGAGGTAGCGCACGCCGTTGGCCGACGTGAACACGACCCAGTCGAAGGCGCTCAGTCCCGTGGCGGCGTCCCGCAGGCCGCCTGGATCTTCCGGGGGGGTCAGCCGGATGGCTGGATACGACAACGCCTCCGCCCCGCGGGCGCGGAGGCCCGCGACCAATTCGGCCGCTTGGTCGCGTGGACGCGTTACCGCGACGCGCAGCCCGAGGAGCGCCACGCCGCCGCCCGTCACTCCCGGATCGGATCCAGCAGAAGCGCGATGTCGGCCGCCACGTCGCCCATGCCGCGCGCGCCGTCCACCACGTGCACGGGAGTCGGACTGTCCTCGTAGAAGGAGATGAGGGGCGCGGTCTGCTCGCGGTACACCGCCAGGCGACGGCGCACCGTCTCTTCGGCGTCGTCCGGGCGACTGCGCGGCTCGGCGCCGCACACATCGCATACGCCGGGCACCGCCGGGGGCCGATGGTGCACGTTGTACGTCGCGCCGCACTTCGGGCATATGCGGCGGCCCGCGATGCGACGGACCAGCTCTTCGTCGCCGACGTCGACTACCACTACCGCGTCGAGGGGCCGATCCAGCTCCGTGAGAAGAGCATCGAGGCCTTCGGCCTGCGGGATGGTGCGCGGGAATCCGTCGAATACGACGCCAGTCCGGACGCGCGCCATGACGCCCCTGACGAGGCCGAGGATGACCTCGTCGGGGACCAACTCGCCGGCGTCCATGTACCGCTTGGCGTCGAGGCCGAGGGCGCTGCCTTCGCGCACGGCGTCTCGCAGCAAATCGCCGGTCGAAAGCCGAAGGATCCCGTACCGCTCCGTGAGAAGGGCCCCCTGCGTGCCTTTGCCGGCACCGGGGGCCCCGAGAAGAATCAGATGCATGCTCGCTCGCGTAACCGAAGGCCGCGGATGGTTGCCAACTGACTACATGTACTGCTGTCGCCCGCGGAAGCGCACCCGCCCCTTCTTCATGAAGCCTTCATAGCGCCTGAGGAGCAGGTGCTGCTGCATCTGCTGAACCGTGTCCAGGGCGACGCCGACGACGATCAGCAGCGACGTACCCCCGAAGAAGAACGTCTGGATGTTGAAGATCGCGAAAATCCAGAACGGCAGCAGCGCGATCAGCGCGAGATAGGCCGCCCCGGGAAGCGTGATTCGGGTCAGAACGTGGTCGATGTAATCGGCCGTGTCGCGCCCGGGCTTCACGCCCGGAATGAACGCCCCCTGCTTCTTCAGGTTCTCGGCGAGATCGACCGGATTGAAGATGATCGCCGTATAGAAGTAAGTGAAGAACAGGATCAGCAACGCGTAGGTGCCGTAGTAGACCCAGTTGTTGGGCTGGAATGTCTGCGAAATGTCCTGTAGAAACCCGATGCTGCTGAAGGCCGCGAGCGTACCCGGCACGATGATGATCGACTGCGCGAAGATGATCGGCATCACGCCCGCCGAGTTGACCCGTAGCGGGATGAAGCTCTTCTGGCCTTCCTGGATCCTGCCTCGGCCCAACACCTTGCGCGGTATCTGCACCGGCAGCTTGCGCATGGCCATGGTCATGGACGTCACCGCGGCGATCACCAATATCATGACCGCGAGCAGAGCCACCAGCGCGAACGCGCTGATCGCGCCGACACGGAACGACTGCCAGGTGGCACCCAGCGCCCGCGGGAACCCCTCGATGATCGAGAAGAAGATCAGCAGCGAGGCGCCGTTACCGATCCCGCGCTCGGTGATCTGCTCGCCCAGCCACATGACGAACACGGCGCCGGTGGTGAGGATGAGCGTCGTGCCGAGCATGAACGGCAGGCCCGCCATGTTCACCGCGCCCGGGATGTTGCGCAGGAAGACCGCGTAGCCCCAGCCCTGCAGCGCCGCGAGCACCACCGTGGAGTAACGCGTCCACTGGGTGATCTTCTTGCGGCCGTCCTCCCCCTCCTTCTGCAGCTTTTCGATGGTCGGCACCACCGCGGCGAGCAACTGGAACATGATGCTCGCGGAGATATACGGCATGATGCCGAGCGAAAGCACCGTTGCCCTCGAGAGCGCGCCACCGACGAACATGTCGTAGACGCCGAAGAGCGTGTTCTGGAGGTTCTGGAACTGCTGACGGAGGACCACGACGTCGACGCCCGGCGTGGTAATGTGGGCGCCCACGCGGTAGAGCAGCAGGACTCCGAGCGTGAAGAGGATCTTGTTCTTCAGCTCTGGGATCCGCCAGAACGGTGCGATCGGGTTGGCCATTATCTGCGATCTGCTATCTGCTAGGAGTCCAGGATGTCCACGGTGCCGCCCGCGGCTTCGATCTTGGCGCGCGCGCCGTCGCTCACCCTGTGCACCTGCACCGTAAAGGCCCGCTCGACTTCACCCCTGCCGAGAAGCTTCACGGGAACGGAGCGGCCCAGGTCGACCAGCCCCGCCGAGTGCAAGCTCTGGGGGGTCACCACGTCGTCTTCCATGCGGCCGAGGTCGCCCACGTTGACGATCTCACACTCCACGCGGTTTCGGCTCGTAAATCCGCGCTTGGGCACTCTCCGCTGGAGCGGCATCTGGCCGCCCTCGAACCACGCCCGGCGCTTGAAGCCCGAGCGGGACTTCTGCCCCTTGTGTCCCTTGCCGGAGGTCTTTCCGCTGCCGGATCCCGGACCTCGGCCGAGGCGCTTGCGGGAATGGGTTGCGCCCTCGGGTGGACGCAGGTCGTTCAAGTTCGACATGCCGACTAGGCCTCCCCCTCGATCTCTTCCACCTGGACGAGGTGGCGGACCTGGAAGATCATGCCCCGGATCGCCGGGTTGTCTTCCTTGACCACGCTCTGCTGATGACGTCGCAGGCCGAGCGCGCGGAGCGTCGCCCGGTGCTTCAACAGGCGACCGTTCCCGCTCCGAACCTGCGTGACCCGCAGTCTCGTCGCCTTCTTTTTCCTAGCCACGACGCACCACCCCCAGCTCCTCTACGCTGATGCCGCGCTCGCGCGCGACCTGCTCGGGCGTAACGAGCTCGCCCAGGCCCGCCAGCGTAGCGCGCACCATGTTGATCGGGTTGTTGGAGCCCAGGCTCTTGGTGAGCACGTCCGACACGCCTGCCGCTTCGAGCACCGCGCGCACCGGCCCACCGGCGATCACGCCCGTACCCGGACCGGCCGGCTTGAGCAGGACGCGACCCGCGCCGTGACGGCCCACGATCTCGTGGGGCAGGGTGCCCGCGACGATGGGCACCGTCTGCATGTTCACGCGCGCCTTCTCGAAGCCCTTACGGATCGCCTCAGCGACCTCGTTGGCCTTGCCGAGCGCCACTCCCACCTTGCCCTTCTTGTCGCCGACGGCGACGAGCGCGGTGAACGAGAACCGGCGTCCGCCCTTGACGACCTTCGCGACGCGGTTCACGTGGATGACGCTTTCGACGAGGTCCGACTCGCGGCCCCTTCTACCCTTCCTGTGATCTCTCGCCATGAATCGAGCCTCAGAACTTCAGGCCGCCCTCGCGTGCGCCCTCGGCGAACGCGGCGACCCGGCCGTGATAGAGGTAGCCTCCGCGGTCGAATACCACGCTCTCGATGCCCGAGTCCTTGGCCCTGGCGGCGAGCAGCTTGCCCGCCTCGCGCCCCAGCCCCGACTTGTTCATCTCGGCGTCGCCGCGCTTGTCTCTCAGCTCGGGGGCCAGCGTGGACACGCCGACGAGAACCCGTCCGGCTATGTCGTCCACGAGGTGCCCCTGGATGTTCTTGTGGGACCGGTGTACGACCAGGCGCGGCCGCTCGGCCGTGCCGATCACCCGCTGCCGTACCCGGCGATGGCGCCTCGCCAACCGGCGGGCGCGATCCATGATGTTCTTGCGATTGCTGGCCATGGTCGTTTCCCCGATCAGACGCCGGTCTTGCCCGCCTTACGGCGGACGTGTTCGCCCTGGTACCTGATGCCCTTGCCCTTGTAAGGCTCCGGCGGCCGGACCGACCTGATCTCGGCGGCGGCCTGACCCACCCTCTGCTTGTCCGCCCCCTCCACCACGATCTGCGTGGGGGTTGGGGTGGAAATCGACACGCCCTCGGGTTCCGGATACTCCACGGCGTGTGAGTACCCGACGATGAGAACGAGCGTATTGCCCTTCTTCTCCGCCCGGTATCCCACGCCCTGCAACTCCAGGCTCTTCTGGAACCCCTCCGACACGCCGCGCACCATGTTGGCAACCAGCGCCCGCATGAGGCCGTGGAACGCCCGGTGGCTGGGAGCATCCGACTGCCTGGCCAGCGTCAGCTGACCATCGCCGAGCTCGACCTGCACTTCCGGACGCACGCTCTGGGACAACTCGCCCTTCGGGCCCTTGACCCGGACCACGCCGTCCTCTACGGACACCGTGACCCCGCCGGGGATCACCACGGGCGTCTTTCCGATTCGCGACATAGCTCTATCCGCTACCAGACCAGCGCCATGACTTCGCCGCCCACGTTCTCGGCGCGAGCCTGCTTGTCGGTCATCACGCCGCGCGATGTAGACACGATCGCGATGCCCATCCCGACCCTGACGGGCTTCAACTCGCGCACGGCCGCGTATTGCCTGCGGCCGGGGCGCGAAACGCGCTGGATGTTGCGGATCACCGGACGATCTTCGTGATACTTCAAGTACAGCCGAAGAACTCCGTGTCGCCCGTCGTCCAGCACTTTGTAGTCGTGAATGAAGTGGCTGTCTCGCAGGATGCGAGCGATCTCCGTCTTCACCTTGGACACCGGCACGTCCACCCGCTTGTGGCCCGCGCGAGACGCGTTGCGCACCCGGGAGAGCATGTCGGCGATGGGATCCGTCATCATGGCGGATTGCAGCTCCTATAGTATCCGGCCGATCGCCGGACTTGTAGGAAACGGTACGGAGGCTCCGGCCCCCGTGAACGGTCCTGCTACCCTCTCGTCCCGTTTCGGTTCACGGGCGCGAGAGGCTGCTACCAACTCGCCTTCCGGACTCCGGGGATCTCCCCGGCCAGGGCCTGCTCGCGGAAGCAGATCCGGCACAGGCCGAACTTGCGCAGGAACGCACGCGGTCGTCCGCACCTGTTACATCGATTGTAGGCCCGCGCCGAGTACTTCGGCTTGCGCCGAGCCTTTTCCACCAAGGCCTTCCGTGCCATACGCCTAGTCCTCCGTGGGGCCGGGGATGACCTCGCCGGACACTACCACCGGCGTCTCTCCCCGGAACGGGAAGCCCATCTCGCGCAGCAGCGCCAGGGCCTCGTCGTCCTTGTTGGTGGTCGTCACGATCACGATGTCCATGCCGTGCACTTCGACCACGTCGTCGTAGTCGATCTCGGGAAAGATCATCTGCTCCCGAACGCCGACAGAGTAGTTGCCGCGCCCGTCGAAGGCTCGGGTGTTCAGTCCCCGGAAATCACGCACGCGCGGAATCACGACGTTGATGAGGCGATCCAGGAACTCGTACATCCGTTCCCGGCGCAGCGTCACCTTTACGCCGACGGGCATCCCTTCGCGCAATCCGAAGTTTGAAATCGACTTGCGGGCGCGCGTGATCACCGGACGCTGGCCGGTAATGGTCTGCATCTCATCGACCACGCTGTCCAGCAGCTTCGGGTTCTTGGGCGCCTCTCCCAGGCCGACGTTCAGAACGATCTTCTCGACAGCCGGTATCTGCAGCTGGTTCGCAAAGCCGAACTGCTCCGTCAGTCGCTGACGGACCCTGTTTTCGTAGTGCTGCTTCAGTCTGGGCTTCATCGCTACTAGCTCGGCTTCGGAATCGGGTTGCCGCTGCGAACCGAGATTCGCTCTTTTTCCTTCCCCGCACCGCTCTTGCGGACGCGGGTGGGTTCGTTCGTGGACGGGTCGATCAGCATCACGTTGGAGGCGTGAATGGGCGCCTCGAAGGTGATCCGTCCGCCCTCCTCGTTCGACGGCGACGGCCGCTGGTGCCGCACCCTCTGATTCACGCCCTCTACCACTACGCGATTCTCCTTGGGGAGCACCCGCAGGATCGTGCCCTCGAGGCCACGGAAGTTGCCCCGTATCACGCGTACGCGATCACCGCGCCGCACGTGCACCTTCTGGCGGCCACCGGTCTTCTTGCCGCGCGTGGCGCGGCGCGTCCTCAAGCCTGGCATCGTCTCATCCTCAGATCACTTCGGGCGCGAGCGAAACGATCTTCATGAAGCGCCGCTCACGCAGCTCGCGGCCCACCGGGCCGAAGATCCGCGTCGCGCGGGGCTCGCCCGCGTCGTTGATGATCACGGCGGCGTTGTCGTCGAAGCGGATGTAGCTGCCATCACGACGCCGCGTCTCCTTGGACGTTCGCACCACCACCGCGCGAGCGACCTCGCCCTTTTTCACGGTACCGTTCGGGAGCGCGTCCTTGACGGCGACGACGATGATGTCGCCCACGCGCGCGTAGCGCCGCTTCGAGCCGCCCAGAACGCGAATGCACTTCGCCTTCTTGGCGCCCGAGTTGTCCGCGATGCGGAGCATCGACTCCTGCTGAATCATCGCTCGACCTCGCCTATCTCGCGCGCTCGATCACTTCGACGACCCGCCAGCGCTTGGTGCGCGAAAGCGGGCGGGTTTCTTCGATCCGCACCACATCGCCCGCGCGCACGTCGTTGGCCTCATCGTGCGCGTGGTACTTCTTGGTTCGCGTGATCATCTTGCCATAAAGCGGGTGCGCCGTGCGCCTCTCCACCGCGACGATGACCGTCTTGTCCATCCGGTCGCTCACCACGGTGCCCTGACGCACCTTGCGCCGGCCGCGTTCGGTCGACTCCATTGCTTCCTCAGCCATTGGCGAGCTCTCGCTCGCGCAGGATGGTCTTCAGACGGGACACGTCGCGTCGCAAGGCCCGGAACTGCGCCGGGTTCTCTATTTCCTGCGATGCGGAGCGAAAGCGCAGCCGGAACAGTTCCTCACGCAGCTCCTCGATCCGCCCGACGATTTCCTCGTCGGTCAATTCCCGGACCTCGGCGGCGTTCATCCCTCACCTCCGTCCGAACGCGACAGGATCTTGCACTTGACCGGCAGCTTGGCCGAGGCCAAAAGGAGCGCGCGGCGCGCCACCGTCTCCGACACGCCCTCGAGCTCGAACATGACCCTGCCGGGCTTGACCACCGCGACCCACAGCTCGGGGTTGCCCTTCCCCTTGCCCATGCGCGTCTCCGCCGGCTTCTTGGTCACCGGCTTGTCCGGAAAGATGCGGATCCAGACCTTCCCGCCGCGCTTGATGTGTCTCGTCATGGCGACACGGGCGGCCTCGATCTGCCGGTTGGTGATCCAACCGGGCTCGGTGGTCTGCAAGCCCCACTCGCCGAACGCGACGTAGTTGCCGCGCCGGGCCAGTCCCCGCATGCGGCCCTTGAACTGCTTCCGATATTTTACCCGCTTCGGAGCAAGCATCCCTCAGGCCCGATCGCTGGAGTACGTCCTGCCCCGACGTTCTTCCACCACCTCGCCCTTGAAGATCCAGACCTTGACTCCAATGGTGCCGTAGGTCGTCTTCGCGGTGGAAGTCGCGTAGTCGATATCGGCGCGCAGCGTGTGCAGCGGCACGCGACCCTCCTTGTACCCTTCGGTGCGCGCGATCTCGGCCCCCTGCAGCCTGCCGCCGCACTGGATCTTGATGCCCTCGGCGCCCGAACGCATGGCCGCCTGCACCGCGCGCTTCATCGCCCGCCGGAAGGAGATCCTCTGGATCAACTGGTGGGCGACATTGTCGGCCACCAACTGGGCCTCGATCTCCGGCCGCTTGATCTCCTCCACGTTGATCGACACCTCGCTGCTCGTGAGGTGCGCGAGTTCGTCGCGGAGCTTGTCCACCTCCGCCCCCCGCTTGCCGATCACGACGCCGGGCCGGCCGGTGTGGATCGTCACGACGATCTTCTGCGGCTTACGCTCGATCGAGACCTCCGCGATCGCCGCGTGCGCCATGCGGCGGTGCAGGTAGCGCCGGATCGTCTCGTCCTCGGTCAGCAGATCAGCGAAGCTGCCGGACGTGAACCAGCGCGACTTCCACGGCTTCACGATCCCGAGGCGGAAACCCCTGGGGTGGACTTTCTGTCCCATACCTACGGCCTCACAACGATTGGGATGACTCGCACGGCTCTACTCCGGCGCGTCGACGATGACGGTCACGTGGGCGAGCGGCCTGCGCCTGGGCGCGGCACGTCCCATCGCCGCGGCTCGCCAACGACGCAGCCGCGGACCCTCGTTCACGTACGCTTCCGACACCGTCAGGTCGTCGACATCCAGCGACACGCCGTCGCTGGAAGCCCGATCGACCGCATTGGCGACGGCTGAACGCAGCGTCTTGTCGATCATGCGGGCGGCGCGCTTCTTCGAATGCTGAAGAATCGCGTAGGCCTCACCGACGCTCTTGCCCCGGATCAGATCCACGACGAGACGCATCTTGCGCGGGCTCTGCCGCACGTACCGAGCTGTGGCGCGCGCTTCCATCTTACTTCACCCTCGAACGCTTGTCGGCCAGCTTGCCGCCATGCCCGCGAAACAGCCGGGTCGGCGCGAACTCGCCGAGCTTGTGACCCACCATGTTTTCGGTCACGTACACGGGCACGTGCTTGTTGCCGTTGTGCACCGCGATCGTGTGGCCGACGAATTCCGGCGAAATGGTGGAGGCGCGCGACCAGGTCTTGACGACCCTCCTGTCGTTGCGCGCGTTCATCTGCTCCACCCTGCGCAGGAGCTTTTCGTCGATGTACGGTCCCTTCTTGACGGATCGCGACATTATTCCTTTGCCCTACCTCGTGGCCTTGCCGCGCTTGCGGCCGCGCACGATGTAGCGGTTTGACGCCTTGTTCCTCTTGCGCGTCTTCTTGCCTTCCCGCTTCCCCCACGGCGTGACCGGAGGGCGTCCGCCGGACGCCTTCCCCTCACCACCGCCGAGCGGGTGGTCGACCGGATTCATTGCCACCCCACGCACCTTGGGGCGCCGGCCCCGCCAGCGGGACGCACCCGCCTTGCCCAGCACCTGCAGGTTGTGATCGGAGTTGCCGATCTCCCCGATCGTGGCGACGCACTCCAGCCGCACCATGCGAACCTCGGTAGAGGGCAGCCGCAGCGTGGCGAAATCGCCCTCCTTGGCCACCAACTGCGCCCCGGCTCCGGCCGAGCGCACCACCTGAGCTCCCTTGGCCGGCTTCAGCTCGATGCAGTGAACGACGGTCCCCAGCGGGACCTCCCTCAAAGGCATGGAGTTGCCGACGCGGATATCGGCGCCCGGCCCGGCCATGATCTCCGCGCCCTGGGTCAGGCCCTTCGGGTGCAGGATGTAGCGCTTCTCGCCGTCCGCGTAATGGATCAAGGCGATGTTCGCCGACCGATTCGGGTCGTACTCGATCTCCGCCACGCGACCCGGCACGCCGTGCTTGTCGCGCTTGAAGTCGATCTTCCGATAGCGCCTCTTGGCACCGCCGCCCCGACGGCGCGTCGTGATGCGTCCGTGGTGGTTGCGCCCACCCGACCTGCGAATCGGCTCGGTCAGCGACTTCTCCGGCTCGTGGCGCGTGATGACGTCGCTCGCCCCCACGGACCTGAACCGCTGGCCCGGCGTCACCGGCTTGAATTTCTTGAGCGGCATCAGACTCCCTCGTAGACGTCGATCGTCTCACCGGCGGCGAGCCGAACCACGGCCTTCTTGAACGCGGCCCGCTTGCCCGCAATGCGTCCCACTCGACGCACCTTGCCGCGGTAGTTCATGGTGCGCACGGCCTCGACCTTCACGTCGAAGAGATTCTCCACCGCCTTGCGGATCTCGATCTTGTTCGCGTCCCGCCGAACGATGAACACGTACGCGTTGGCGGTGTCCTCTCCCCCGGCGAACTGGCCGCCACCCATGAGCATGGTCTGCTCGGTGACGACGGGCCGGATGATGACGTCTCGGGCCTCAGCCATCGGTCTTCTCCTCGGCCGCCTCGTCAACCGCTTCAGCCGCGGGCTCGCTCTCTTCGGCGACGGCCTCCGGCTCGGTTTCCGCCGCGCTCTCGGCTTCCGCGACCGGCGCCTCGTCGG
>JBDLIA010000028.1 GCA_039715185.1 Gemmatimonadota bacterium | reverse complement strand
CGCCACGACACCGAACGCAACCACACCGCGACGCACCTGCTGCACGCGGCTTTGCGCCGAGTGCTGGGTGAGCACGTCGTCCAACGCGGGTCGCTCGTCGCGCCCCATCGGCTGCGGTTCGACTTCGCCCACACGGGCCCCATGACCGGCGCAGAGCGCGCGGCGGTCGAAGCGTGGGTGAACGCTCGTGTGCTCGAAGACCACGCGGTTGAGCCCGTCGAGCGCGAGTACCGCGAGGCGGTGGACGCCGGCGCCATGGCGCTGTTCGGAGAAAAGTACGGGGACCTGGTGAGGGTGGTCGAGATTCCGGGCGTCAGCATGGAACTGTGCGGTGGCACGCACGTGCGCCACACCGCGGAGATCGGACAGTTCCGCATCGTGTCCGAGAGCAGCGTCGGCGCCGGAGTCCGGCGCGTGGAGGCGATCACGGGGCCCGCGGCCTACAGGCTGGCGGTGGGGCACGAGGCCACGCTGCGCGCCGCTTCGGACAAGGTCAAGGTCGCCCCCGAGCGCCTGGTAGAGAGGGTCGAGCAGCTCGGCGATCAGGTCCGCGAGCTGGAGAAGCGGCTGCGCGAGGCGCGCGCGGCGGACGCCGACGATGTGGTCGGCGCCATCGTCGCCGAGGCGGAAGCGGTGGACGGCGCGCGCATCGTATCGCGCGAAGTCGAGGTGGGATCCGTCGATGAGCTGCGCGAGCTCGGGGATACGCTGCGGGCGCGGCTGGGCACCGGAGCGGCGGTCCTCGCCGCGCGCCTGCCCGAGCGCACGTCGCTGTTCGCGGTGGTGACCGACGATCTGGTGGGCCGCGGCGTGCGCGCCGACGTGCTGGTGCGCGAAGTGGCCACGCGCACCGGTGGATCCGGCGGCGGACGGCCACACATGGCGCAGGGAGGCGTCGGCGACCCGGACCAGGTTGCTGAGGCGTTGCGTGCGGTGCCGGGACTGGTCAAGGGACTCCTGGAGGCCGACGCGTGAGCACCCCCGGTGACGCGGGGGACGTGATGCGTTGGTTGGCCGAGCGCGAGCCACAGCCGCCGCCGGCCCTTGCGACGCGCATCCGCTCCGTGGTGGAAGCCGCAGCCGACGAGATGCCTTCTGTGCCGGAGGGCGTCGGCCCGCGCGCGTCGCGGCTCGGCGGGCTGGCTCTGCAGGGTTTGGCGGCGCTCGCTCGTGAGCCGGCTGGGCCCGGGTCCAAGGAGCTCGCCGCGGCCGGCCCGCAAGGCGCGCCGGCGCTCGCCGCGCTGCGAGCCCGGGCGGCTGATCTGCTGGTGGTCGACGCGCTGCTCACGTACGCGCTGGAGGCCGCCGCCCAGGACGGCCCCGAGTCCGTGCATGCGATCGCCGATTGGCTGTCGCCCGCGCGCCTCGCCACCCTGCTCCCGGTTCGACCGTGAGCGCCCCCATCGATCCGACCGAGCACCTGCTGCGGCTGTCCAGGCTGCTGGAGCGCTCCGCGGCCGAGCAGGCGGACGCCGTCGGCCGGATCGCGGAAGCGATCACCGCAGCCCTGAGGGGTGGAGGCAGGGTCTACTTCGCTGGGAACGGCGGCTCCGCGGCCGACGCGCAGCACCTCGCGACCGAGTACGTCGTGCGCTTCCGCCGCGCGGGCAAGCCCCTGGCCGCGCTGGCGCTGACCACGGACACGTCGCTCCTCACGGCTGCCGCCAACGATCTGGGGTTCGAGGAGGTGTTCGCGCGTCAGGTGGAGGCGCACGGTCGCGCAGGCGACGTCCTCGTGATGCACTCGACCAGCGGCCGCTCTCCCAACCTGCTGAGGGCGGCGGAGGCGGCCCGCGCGGCCGGCGTGCGCACCGTCGCGCTGCTCGCCGCCGGCGGCGGTCCGCTGCGCGACCTGGTGGATGTGGCGCTGGTCCTGGACACCGACGACCCGGCGCACGCGCAGGAGGCGCACCTCGCCATCGGTCACGCCGTGTGCGCGGTCGTGGAGGAGCGCCTGCGCTCGACCGACGACGCCTGATGGCCATCGACCTGGGACTGGCCGGCCGCCGCGCCCTGGTGACCGGCGCGTCTCGCGGCATCGGCCGCGCCATCGCTCTCCACCTCGCGCGCGCCGGGGCCGACGTGTGCATCGCCTACCGGACTCGCGAGGAGGAAGCCCTGGCGGTGGCCGAGCAGGCCCGCGGCGAGAGCGTGCGGGCGCACACGGCCCGCGCCGATCTGGCCGTGCGGGGAGCGGCCGATGAGCTGGTGGCGGATGCCGTCGAGTCGCTAGGGGGACTGGACATCTTCGTGGCCAACGCCGGCGTCTGGCCCGCCGAATACGTGCCTTTCGGGGAGCTGTCCGCCGAGCGCTGGCGCGCCACGCTCGCGCTGAACCTGGACGGGCTCTTCGAGGTCACGCGCGCCGCGGTCCGGCGCCTGGCCGACGGCGGGCGCCTAGTTCTGATCAGCTCCACCGCGGGCCAGCGGGGCGAGCCCGGGCACGCAGACTACGCGGCCTCCAAGGCGGCGCTCGCGGGGCTCGTGAAGAGCCTGGCGGTGGAGCTGGCCCCGCGCGGCATCACGGTCAACTGCGTGGCGCCGGGGTGGGTCGACACAGAGATGTGCGAGGCGGCGTTCGCGGGAGGAGGCCGCGCGCGCATCGAGGCCGGCATACCGCTGGGCAGGGTGGCCGAGCCGGAGGACGTGGCTGGGCCGGTGGTGTTCCTGTGCAGCCGCCTGGCGCGGCACGTCACGGGCACCACGGTGAGCGTGAACGGAGGCGCGGTGCTATGAGACGGAGGGCGCGAAGGTGACGCCGAAGAGGGACCCGAGAGAGCCCCGGGAAGTGCGCGCGCGGCTGGTCGCGTGGATAGCCGATCGCGTTCGCGAGTCGGGTTCGGACGGAGCCGTGTTCGGTCTCTCCGGAGGGGTCGATTCGGCGGTCGTGTGCGGTCTGGCAGCGGAGGCGCTGGGAGCCGAGCGGTGCCTGGGGGTGATCCTTCCCATCGAGTCGGCGCCCGATGACGCGCGCCTGGCCCGCGAGGTCGCCCGTAAGTTCGGCGTGGCCACCGCCGAGGTCCGGCTCGAGGACGCCTTCGACGCGTTGCTGGACGCGCTCCGTTGGGCCGCGTCCGGGGCCGACCTGCCGCCGGCCGGAGCCGAGCGCGAGCGCCTGGCGCGCATGAACGTCAAGCCGCGCCTGCGCATGGCCAGCCTGTACTACTTCGCGAACACACTCGGCCGCCTCGTGGTCGGTACCGGAAACGCGGCCGAGTTCGCCGTGGGTTACTTCACCAAGTACGGCGACGGGGGCGCGGACATCTTTCCGCTGGCGGACCTGGTCAAGTCGGAGGTCTGGGCGCTCGCCCGGGAGTTGGGCGTGCCCGCGGAGATCATCGAGCGGCCGCCGACCGCGGGGCTGGAGCCCGGCCAGACCGACGAAGGCGAGATGGGCATCACCTACGAGCGCCTGGACGCCTTCCTGCTGCGGGGTACGTCGGGCGATGCCGCGGTGGACGAGCTCATTCGAGGCCGCATTGCGGCGAGCCGCCACAAGGTCGAGCCCGCGCCGCTCGCGCGGCTCGACTGATCGTCTCCGCCATGCCCGATCTCCTGGCGCCCACCCTGGTGCGGAGCGTTACGGAACGGCTCGAGGCCGCCGGCCACGACACCTGGGCGGTGGGCGGTGCCGTGCGCGACGCGCTGCTCGGCCACGGCGGCTCGGACTGGGATCTGGCCACCGCGGCCAGGCCGGAGGAGGTGCGCCGGATATTCCGGCGCACGGTTCCGCTCGGGGTGGAGCACGGCACCGTCGGGGTGCTGGGGCCGAGCGGCGACATGCTCGAGGTCACCACCTTCCGGCGGGACGTGGAGACCACCGGCCGGCACGCGGTCGTGAGGTTCGCGGACCGGATCGAGGACGACCTGTCGCGGCGCGACTTCACCATCAACGCGATCGCCTGGCACCCGATACGGCACGAGCTGCTGGATCCGTTCGCCGGGCAGCGGGACCTACGCAGCGGCGTGCTCCGCACGGTGGGCGAGGCGCGAGAGCGCTTCGCCGAGGACTACCTGAGAATCCTACGCGCGGTACGGTTCGCGGGCCGCTTCGCCCTGGCCATCGCTCCGCGCACGTGGGAGGCGCTGGTGGCCGCCCGCGCGTCCGTCGACAACCTGTCGGCGGAACGGGTGCGCGAAGAACTGACCAAGATCCTCGCTCACCGGCGTCCGTCCGCCGCGCTGTCGCTACTGGCGGCGTCCGGGGTCATGCGACACGTCGCGCCCCCGCTGGCGGATCTGGTGGACCTGGAAACCGAGTTGGGCCCCGTCACTACGCCCTGGTCGGAGACCCTGCTCGCCGTGGACCACCTGCGCCCCGAGCGCGGCGGATTGCGGCTCGCGGCGCTCCTGGCGCGTGTCGGCATGCCCGAAGCGCGGACCCGCGACCTGCGCGGAGGCTGGCGCTTCACCGGCCACGAGCGGGCCGGCGCCCGGCTCGCCCGCGAGCTGCTCGGGCGGCTGCGATACTCGAACGCGGATATCGACAGGGTGGGCGATCTGGTCGCGCTGCAGGAGGACCTGTTCCCGCCCGACTCGGACGGCGCGCGCGTGCGCCGCTGGCTGAGCAGGGTCCGGCCCGAGCGCGTTGCCGATCTGTTCCGCCTGCGCTCGGCTCGTGTGCGCGCGGCGGTCGTGCGGTCGGGCGGGGCGCCGCCCGCCGAGGATCTCATCGAGCGTTGGCGGATGGCGCGCGCGGTCCTGCGAGACCGCCCCGCGCTTTCCATCTCCGACCTCGCCATCGACGGCTCCGACCTGATCGAGCTCGGGCTGACGCCGGGTCCCGAGTTCTCGTTGATCCTGCGTGAGCTCCTGGAGGTGGTGCTGGACGAACCGCGAGCCAACGATCGCGAGCGCCTGTTGGGGCTCGTGCGGGAGCGGCGTCCGTGAGCGTGTTTGCTCTGGTGCTGATAGTCGCGGCGGCCAACGTCGCGGGAGCGCTCGTGGTGACCCAGGGGGCCCTGGGCAGGCGCACGCTGCTCGGCTTCCTGGTCGGCTTCGGCGCCGGGTTCATGCTGGCGGTGGCGCTGCTGGAGATGCTGCCTCCGGCGCTGGAGGTCACGCACGGCCTGACCGCGGTTCTGCTCGGGTACCTGGGGGTTCACCTCGCCCAGCACACCGTCGTCCCCCATTTCCACTTCGGCGAGGAGACCCACGCGGACGCGATGGTGTCGCCGCGGGTGGGTCTGATGGCGGTGGCCGGGATGCTGCCGCACGCGTTCTTCGACGGCGTAGCGATCGCGGGCGGGTACGCTCTTGCGGCCGAGTTGGGCGTGCTGATCGCGCTCGCGGTGCTCCTGCACAAGGTGCCGGCCGGCGCCGCGTTGGCCAGCATCATGCTGGCCAGCGGGAACGACCGCTCCCGGACCCTGGCGGCGGTCGCGGTGGTGGCAGCGGCCACCGTCGTGGGCGCCCTGATCACCCCCGCGAGCACGCTGCTGGAACGGTACGGCCTGGCGCTCGCGGCCGGCGTTACGCTCTACGTGGCGGCGTCCAACCTGATCCCGGAGGCGCAGCGCCAGCGCGGCTGGCTGCTGCCGGGCGGAGTGTTCGTCGGCGTGGCGGCGTACTACCTGGCCCGTCTGGTGGCGCCGTTCTGAGCGCCGTGGTGACCTCCGGCAGCGGGTGGATTGGTGGCCCCATGCCGGGCCCGCGCGCCCGGGACACCGGCCGGCCAGCAGGGTAGGAGGACAGGTGAGCGACTTGGAGCTATTTCCTCCCGAGCGCGGCGGCGCACCCGATCCGCCGAAGGTCGGCGCTTCCGGGCTCCCGGCCGCGCGGACGGGCGCCGCCGGCGGGCGGCAGCCCCTGGCCACCAGGGTGCGGCCGACCGACCTCGGCGACATCGTGGGCCAGGATCGCCTGCTGGGGCAGGGCCGCGCGCTGCGCGCGCTGATCGAGGGCGACGCCGTTCCGAGCCTGGTTTTTTGGGGACCTCCGGGTTCCGGCAAGACCACGTTGGCGCGCGTCATCGCTCGACACGCAGCCGCGGAATTCGTCCCCTTCAGCGCGGTGTCGGAAGGCGTGCCCAGGCTCAGGAAAATCTTCGACGCGGCCGCTGAGCGAGCGCGCGCGGGTAGGGCGACGCTGCTGTTCATCGACGAGATCCATCGCCTGAGCAAGTCCCAACAGGACGCGCTGCTGCCCTCGGTGGAGACTGGCCTCGTCACGATGATCGGCGCCACCACGGAGAATCCCTCGTTCGAGGTGAACGGGGCGCTCCTCAGCAGGACGCGCGTGTTCGTCCTGGAGTCGCTCTCCGAGGCCGCCGTGCGGCGCCTCCTGGAACGCGCGTTGGCGGGTGACGATGCCCTGGCGGGGGTGGACGTCGACGACGAGGCGCTCGATCTGCTGGCGCTGGCCTCGGACGGCGACGCGAGGCGCGCGTTGAACGCCCTGGAGACCGCGGCCGCTCTGACCCGGGGCGGCCGCATTGGCGCGGACGCCGTGCGCGAGGCGCTGCAGCGCCGGGTGCCGCGCTACGACAAGAGTGGCGAGGGTCATTACGACCACATCTCGGCGCTGCACAAGTCGGTGCGGGGAGGCGACCCCGACGGCGCGCTGTACTGGCTGGCGCGTATGCTGGAGGCGGGCGAAGACCCGCTCTACATCGCCAGAAGGCTGGTGCGCATGGCCAGCGAGGACATCGGGCTGGCGGAGCCGCGCGCGCTGCCCCTCGCCGTGGCCGCCCGCGACGCCTACCACTTCCTGGGCTCGCCGGAAGGCGACCTGGCGCTCGCGCAGGCGGCCGTGTTCCTCGCGTCGGCGCCCAAGTCCAACCGCGTCTACGAGGCCTTCGGCCGGGCCAGGGAGTTGGCGCGGGAGACGCCCGCGGAGCCCATCCCGCTCCACCTTCGCAACGCGGTCACGCCCCTGATGGAGGAGCTCGGGTACGGCGCCGGCTACCGGTACGCGTTCGATGACCCGGAGCACCACCAGCCGCAGGCGTACCTGCCTGACTCTATCGGTGAGGCGGTCCTGTACGAGCCCAGCGAGTTCGGCGAGGAGGCCCAGATCGCCGAGCGGCTGCGTGCGTGGCGCGCGCGCACCGGGGACGTGGGCGCCGGAGGCTCCGAAGCATCCGAGGGCGAGGCCGAAACGGGCCCGGAGCGGACCTCGTGACGGCATACTCTCGGCTGCGGGGCGCCGCGCTGCTGCCGCTGTTGGTCCTGGCGACGATCGCGGCGTGCACGCCGGACTTCGTGGAGCCGCGGATAAGCATCGAGGGAGTGCGCGTGGGTCGCGTTGGCTTCGACGGCGGCGTGGTGCACGTTCTCGTGCGCGTGGACAACCCCAACGACTTCGACATCGAGGCGTCCAGGGTGGACTACGATCTGGACCTCGGGCGCGGGGAAGATTGGGTCGATCTGGCCGAGGGCGAGCTGGAGGACGGACTCACGGTGCCGGCGCTCGGCAGCGCCGACGTGGAGATCCCGGTCGAGTTCGGGCTGGGCGACGCGCTCTCACTGGCCAGCACCGTGTTCGCGGGCGAAGCGCCCCGGTACAGGGTGTCCGGGAGCGTGGACCTCCAGCGGCCCATCCGCCGGCGCGTGCCGTATCGACAGGAGGGGTTCGCGGACCTGAACGGGAGCGCGCGCCGGTGATCGAGCTGGACGATCGCGAGGAGCGCGAGCGAGCGATCCTGGTCGGCGCTCCCGCCTCGGACCTGCCCAAGAGCGTGGCGGACGAGCACCTGCGCGAACTGGGGCGGCTGGCCGATACCGCTGGAGCCGACGTCGTGGGCACGGTCGTGCAGCGGCTCGGTGCGCCGCACCCACGCTTCTACATCGGCAAGGGGAAGGTCGCCGAGCTCAAGGAGCTGGTGGAGGAACGCGCAGCGGGCCTGGTCGTGTTCGACGACGAATTGTCGCCAGCCCAGGGCCGCAACCTGGAGCAGGCGCTTGATCTTCGCGTCGTCGACCGCGCCGAGCTGATCCTCGACATCTTCGCGTTTCGGGCCCGCACCTCCGAGGCCCAGATGCAGGTCGAGCTCGCCCAACTCGAGTATCTGTTGCCGCGGCTCAAGCGCATGTGGACCCACCTTTCCAGGATCCGGGGCGGCATCGGCCTGCGCGGACCCGGTGAAACTCAGCTGGAGAGCGATCGCCGGATCATCAACCGGCGCATCCGGGACCTGCGCGCCAAGCTGCAGGTGGTGGAGCGCCGTCGCGAAACGCAGCGACGGGCCCGGGCCGGGGAGTTCCAGGTGGCCCTGGTCGGATACACCAACGCCGGCAAGTCATCGATTCTGCGGGGACTCTCCGGATCGGACCTCTTCGTGGAGGACAGGCTCTTCGCCACGCTGGATCCGGCGACGCGCGCCGTGGAGCTGGACGGCACCCGCCTCCTGCTGACCGACACCGTGGGTTTCATCCGCAAGCTCCCCCACGACCTGGTGGCGTCGTTTCGGGCCACCCTGGAAGAGGCCGCGTCGGCGGACGTGCTCGTGCACGTGATCGACGCGTCTGCCTCCGATTGGCCCGAGCACCTGGAGGTGGTTCGCGAGGTGCTGGCGGACCTCGGACTGCGCGGCCACCCGACGCTGCACGTGTTCAACAAGATCGATCGGCTCACGCACGAAGAGGAGGACGCGCTGCGCCTGCGGCTCGCGGGCCGGTTCGACCCGCCGCCGGTGCTCTGCTCCGCGCACGAGGTGGGAGGGTTGGACGAGCTGCGGCGCGCGCTGCTGGACCGGGTCCGCGCCGAACGTCCCGAGGTCTCGGTGTCTTTGCCCGCCTCTGACGGGGAGGCGCTAGCCGCCATATACCGCGAAGGCGAGGTAGTGTCGACCAATCACGAAGGCGCGCGGGTGGACGTCGTCGCGCGCCTGCCCAGGCCCATGCTGGGTCGGCTGCGGGCCCGGCCGGGGGTGCGCGTGGCGGGCGGGTGAGTCGTTCCTCCAGCCCAGCCCCGGCCGACGGCGACCGCGTGTACGTGCTAGGCGCGGGGCGCATGGGGCTCGCTCTGGGCGAGGCCTTGCTGGGAGCGGGAACGGCGAGCTCGCTCTGCTACGCGAGTCGGTCCGCCGTCCCACCGCAAACCCCTCTGTTCTCGGACCCCCGCGTGTCCTACCAGGAGGGGGTCACCGCGCCTCTGCCAGACACCACGGTCGTGCTGCTGGCGGTGCCGGACGACGGTCTTCGGAGCGCCGCGCGCGCGCTGTCCGCCTTTCCCCGGCCGCGCGGGTGCGTCGCGCTGCACCTGTCCGGAGCGCTGACCGCGTCGGTCCTCGAGCCACTGCGTGAGATGGGCTACCCGACCGGCTCGCTGCACCCCCTCCAGACGGTGGCCGATCCGGCCGCGGGCGCCTCTCGGCTGCGGGGCTGCGCCTTCGCGATCGGTGGCGATGCCGAGGCGATGGAGGCGGCTCGCCGGCTGGTGGGCAGGTTGGCCGATCAGGTGCTGGTCGTGCCGCCGCACGTTCGGCCCGCGTATCACGCGGCGGCGGTGATCGCCTCGAACTATCTGGTCGCCTTGCTGGACCTGGCCGCGCGCCAGTTGGATGGACTCGGCCTGGACGAGCGGGAGAGGGTTCGCGCGCTGCTGCCCCTGGTCCGAGGCACTTTGGACAACGTGGAAGAGTTGGGGCTCGCAAGAGCGCTCACCGGGCCGATCGCTCGCGGAGACGTGGACACGGTTCGCCTGCATCTGACTCGGTTGTCGGCCGAAGACCGCCCCGTATATTGCGCCCTCGGCCGGGAGGCCCTGCGCGTCGCTCTCCGGTCTGGCCTGGACGCGGACCGGGCGCACGAAATCGCGGCGCTGCTCTCTGAGATTCCATGATGCGCCTTCACATCAACGTCGACCATGTGGCCACCGTTAGGCAGGCTCGCCGCACGGACGAGCCCGATCCGGTGCGCGCCGCCGTCCTCGCGGAGCTGGGCGGCGCCGATGGGATCACGGTGCACCTGCGCGAAGACCGGCGGCACATCCAGGACCGCGACGTGCGCCTGCTGGCCGCCACGATACGCACCGGCCTGAACCTCGAGCTGGCCGCCGCGAGCGACGTGGTGGCCGTCGCCGAAGAGGTGCGGCCGATGGAGGCCACGCTCGTGCCGGAGAAGCGCGCAGAAGTCACCACCGAGGGCGGGCTTGCGCTGCGCGACCCCGACTCCCGCGGCCGCGTCGATCAGGCGTTGATTCGTCTGCGCGGGGCGGACGTTCCCGTGTCGCTCTTCATCGATCCCGCTCCAGAGGACGTCCGCATCGCGGCCGACCTCGGCGCCAACGCGGTGGAGCTGCACACCGGCGAATATGCCAACGCGTGGCCGCGCCGCCACGGCGCCGGCGTGGCCGAGTGGAGCGCCGAGCTCGAGCGGCTCGAGGCGGCGGTGGAGCTCGGGATGGACCTCGGCCTGCGGGTCCACGCGGGGCACGGCCTGACGTACGAGAACGTCGGCCCGGTGGCCGCCCTGGAAGGCGTCGAGGAGCTGAACATCGGCCACAGCGTCGTCTCGCGGTCGGTGCTGGTCGGCATGGAGCGCGCGGTGCGCGAGATGAAGCGCCTTCTGCGAGAGGCGCGCTCGTGAGCCTGCCCATGTTCTTCGCCGCGGAGGCGGCCGAGTGCGTCGCCGAGCTCGAAAGCCTCCTCGCGACCAAAGCGGAGGCGGCACGGCTGCGCGCGCCAGCGCGGCGTCTGCGCGGCAGCGCGCACATGGCGTCGCGCGACCAGACGCTTCGCGTCGCCTTGGCGCTGGAGGCGGTGGTGCGGACCGCTGAAGAGGGCGGGCTCGCCTGGGACGACGCCACCCGCGGGGCGCTCGCCTCCGCCTTGGGCGACCTGAAGGCCGTCGCCGACACGGAGAGCGTCGCCACCGCGGACGCCGCGCTCGCCACGCTCGCGCCTCTCGGCGCCCCGACCTCGGGTGCGCTCGCCGGAGGGACGGATGCGGCGGTAGAGGAGGAAGGCGACTTCGGGGCGTTCCTGCGGGCCGAGGCCGAGCGCATCGCCGCCGCGGCACGCGCCGCTGCCGTGGCGGCTTCGATGGAAGCGCCGGATCCCGCCGCGCTGCGCGGTCTGTTGGACGCGCAGGCCGCGCTGTCGGGGAGCTCGGCGCTGGCGGATGTGCCGGTGGTAGCGCGCTGCCTGCAGGTGGCTGACTCGCTGGCGCGCGGGCTGCTCACCGGCGAACCCGGAGGGGAGGAGTTTTCGGCGGCCTTCGGTCAAATCGCCACGGCGCTGGAGGCGTTCGACGACGGCGCGGGGGAGGACCAGGAGGCCGTTCTGATGCGACTCGATCGCGCCGCCGCCGTCGCTTTGGGCGCCGGCGACGGCGAGCCCGAGATCCCGGTCGAGGTCGTGAACTTCTTCAGGTCCGAGGCGCGCGCGGAGCTCGCCCGTGCGAAGCAGCTGGCCGGGGACGCCGCCGAGGGACGGACCGCGACCGCTGTCGACCGGTTGAAGTCTGCCCTGAGCTCCCTGTCCACCACCGCGGTTACGTTCGGCTTCGGCGCCGTGGGCGGACGTCTGGACGAGGCCGTCGGTTCGATCGATGTGGCGCAGCACGGAGAGCTGCCGTCGCTGGTCGCGGGGCTCGCCGCGGAGGTTCTGGACGCGCTCGGCGCTGAAGAGCCCCCGGCGCACGCCGAGGCCGATCGGCCCGCGCCGGATCGCGTGGACGCGGCCGCGGCACCCATCGTCACGGCGGGGGCCTCCGAGGCGCCCGCCCCCGCGCCTGCGCTCGCCGACCCCGAGGGGGCGGTCCCGATCTCCGACCTCTGCTACTCCGGTGCGCGGGCGCTCCGCCGAGCGGCGCAGCTGCGATCGGCCTGGGAGAAGGCCGACCCCGTCAGCGCCAGGGACATCGTGGAAGAGGTGTTCGACCTGATCGACCTGGCGCGCGCGTGACGGCGCCCGCGAGCGCCAGGTCTCCTCGGGCCCGGTCGGGCTGGCTGAACTGGCGGGCCGCAGTGGGCATCGCGATCAGCGCGGCGCTGCTGTGGTGGGTTCTGCGCGACGTGGACCTGGGCGACGTCGTCTCGGAAATGGGCCGAGCGGACCCGCTCTGGCTGATCCTCGCCACCTTCGTCGCGACGACCACGATGGTCGTGCGAGCGTTCCGCTGGAAGCCGATCCTGGCACCCGTCGTGGCCACCCGTTTCGGTTCGCGGTTCTCGTCGGTGATGATCGGCTTCATGGCCAACAACCTCATTCCGGCGCGCGTGGGCGAGTTCGTTCGGGCGTACGCCCTGGCGCGTCAGGAGCCGGTGGGGATGCCGGGGGCGTTCGGGTCACTCGTCGTGGCGCGCATCTTCGACGGCCTCACGGTGGTCGGTCTGCTCGCGGTAGCGGTGGCCTGGCCCAGCTTCCCCGAGGTAGGCGACGCCGGCAGCCTCGTCAGCCGGATGGCCACCCTGGGCCTGGTGGCTCCGTTGGCGCTCGTGGCCGTGCTCGTCGCCATGGTGCGGAGCCCGGTCCGCGCGGTGGCGTGGGCCGAGCGGCTCGCCAGAGCGACCCTGCCCCGGTCCTTCTGCCGCCCCATCGTCGACGCCCTCGAGGCGTTTCTATCCGGGCTCAAGGTGCTGAAGAACCCGCGCCTCCTGGTGGAGATCAGCGCGTGGTCGATCGGCCTCTGGCTGTATAATTCGCTGGGCTTCTGGCTCGCTTTCAAGGCGTTCGGGATCGACGTTCCGTTCATAGGCGCCATGTTTCTCCAGTCGATCATCTCGCTCGTCGTCGCGGTGCCGTCGGCGCCCGGATTCTTCGGGCTCTACCAGTGGGCCGCGACCGTGGGCCTGGAGGGCGTCTGGGGCGTCGACCCCACGCCGGCCGCGGCGTTCGCAATCGGCTTCCACCTGGCCGGCTTCATCCCGGTGACGTTGATAGGACTCTGGTACGCGTCGCGGATCGGGCTTTCGTGGGGTGAGGTGGGCGGCAGCGAGGACATCGTGGAGACCGCGGTGGAGGACGACGTCGCGCTGCGCGGCGGCCCGGCGGCCGACCGCGACCCCCGCGGCTGAGGGATCGCCGGGCGGATAGCGTCGCCTCGGGGCCTTGTATAGCTTTTCAGCTGCTCCGGGGTCGTCTAATGGCAGGACGCGAGTCTTTGGATCTCGCTGTGGAGGTTCGATTCCTCCCCCCGGAATTCCCACCTTGTAAGGAGCCGTCACAATGCTTCGATCCGCTTCGTCGACGCGTCGGTCGCGCTGGCTCGCCGCAGCGCCGTTCGCCGCTGCGCTCCTCCTTGCGGTCGCGTTACCCGTGCTGGCCCAGGGGCGAGCGTACGCGCCGGCGTGGCCGGTGTCCGCGGACCTGCCGGCGGAGGCCCGGCAGTTCGACTTCTGGGTGGGCGAATGGGACGTGAACCTGCGCATACGTCAGCCTGACTTCTCGTGGAAGGACACGCACCGGGCCGTGGCGCGCATCTATCCGATCCTGAACGGGAAGGCGGTGCTGGAGTTGTGGGACTCGGAGCGCATCAAGGGCTACAGCCTGCGCTACTACGATCCGGCGCGGGGCGAGTGGACGCTGTGGCTCAACTGGCCGGGCGCGAACAGGGCCGGCTCCTCCAGCCTGAGCGGCGGCTTCCGACACGGCCGCGGGGACTTCTTCTCCTCGAGCGAGAACGCGGACGGGACCACCACCCTCGCCCGGTATTCCTTCAACGACATAGGCCCGCGGTCGCTGCGGTGGGACGACGCCTACACCCGCGACGGCGGCGAAACGTGGTCGAACAACTGGATCATGGAGTTCTCGCGGACAGCCGACGTGCCCACGCTGGACCCCGCCGGCGGGGACGCGCACACCTACGCCGGAGGCGGCCGCTGCACCGCGGACGGCTTCGCTCCGCTGGACCGCCTGGTCGGCCGCTTCGAGGGTCGGCTGGCGGGCGACGCGGAGCCGGCAGCGCCGGCGACCCTGCGGGGGTACAGGGTCTTGGGCGGTTGCGCGGTGCTGGTGTTCCTCGACTGGGAGGAGGATGGCCGGCCGCGCCAGCGGTTCGCTCACATCACCTACAGCACCGGGGCCGACCGTCCGGAGATCACGATTCTGGACGACCGTCCGGCATCCGCGGCGCGCGTCCTGTACGGCGACGTGGGCTCGCGGGAACTCGTTTGGTCGCAGGCTCGGGCGGGGGAGAACGGCGGGACGGCGTGCGTCACGTTGTCGGGGAACGGCGCCTTCACGTGGATCGACGAGGCACCGGCGGGCGACGACGACGCGCCGCGCACCTGGCGGGCCGAATTCGAGCCGCTCTCCCCAGCGCGTTGACGAGTGACCCGCGCGACACTTCGATCGTCGGTGTGATGCGGAGGTGCGCCCCGGAACGCCGGTTTTGGCTACCGTGGTCCAGCGCTTGCCGCTAACATAGAAGGGGGCGGAAACCGCCCCTCGAAGGCGCCCGCGCGACGGTGGGCGCCCCCCTGCGACTCCACCGACGCCGCGATGTCGAAGGATTCCCCCCCGCCCGCGGGCGAGGGCTCCCTACCCGACGCATCAGGAGGCGACGACGCGCCCGAGCGGCGCGACGCCGCGGGGTCTCCTTTTGTCGATCTGACACCCGCGATTCGCCCCGAAGAGCCCGGCCGCAGGCACCCCTTCGATCACCTGCCGAGGGTCCTGCTGCCCCTGCCGGCGGACGATGAAGCTCCACTCGGGTCCGGACCCGTGCCCGCGGCCCCGTGGCCGCTCGATAAGCCGCGTCGCCGGCGGTGGCCTCGTTACGCCGCGATCGCCGCGGTGGTGCTCGGCTTCGGCGCGGCGGCCGTACTGGTCGGCGGCGGCTTCGAGGGCGATCCGCTAGCGGGGTCGCTGGAGCCCGGCGCGGTGATCCCAACCGACCCGCGGGGCCTCCCCGTCGTGGCCGCGCCCGGAGACGCGACAGACGCCCCGGAGGCCGTTGCCGACTCGGCCAGCCCGACCGCGCCCGCCGAGGGCGTGGACCTGGTGGCGGCCACGCTGCGCGCGTCGGGCAGCGCGCAGAGCGTGGCGCCAGGCACCCGGCTGGCGGATTCGGTGGCCGTGCGCGTGCTGGACGGTGGCGGTCGTCCGGTGCCCGGCGTGCTCGTCGCTTTCATCCCGGCGGAGGGCAGCGGAGGCGTGTCGCCGACCAGCTCGCGCACCGACGCCACCGGCCTGGCGCGCGCGTCGTGGAGACTGGGAGCGCGCGCGGGGGGCCAGACGCTGGTCGCCCGGCTCGGAGACGACGGACGCCGCGAGGTGATCTTCCGCGCCTTCGCGGTGGCGCCGGCGCTGGCGGCCGCCGAGCCCCAGGCCGTGGCCTCGCCGGGGCCCGCGGGGGGGGATCCGACCCAAGGCCCGGAGGGCAGCGAGGCTCGGCCAACCGCCGCGGCGAGCGCGGCCCTGGCGGTGCGCCCCGGACTCGTTCCGGGCGGCACCTTCACGTGCCGGGTTGGCGAGGACGGAGACCTGCGCTGCTGGGGCGACGACACCAGCGGCCAACTCGGGCGGCAGCTGGCGGATGGGTTGCGGTTCGCCACCGCGGCCGCGGGGGTACGCCACGCCTGCGCGCTGACCGACGCCGGAGACGCCTACTGCTGGGGTTCCAACGGAAACGGACAGCTCGGCGCGTCGCGGACCGGCGCCGCGCTGGACGGGCGCAAGGTCGAGTCCCCGGTGCCCCTGCGCTTGATTGCGGCGGGGCTCGGGCACAACTGCGCCGTGGGAATCGACTCGCGCGGCTACTGCTGGGGCGGAAACGACACCGGACAACTCGGCGTCGGGGGCCTGGACGACCGCTCCGCGCCCTCGGTCGTGTCGTCTGAGGTGCGCTTTGGCGCGATCAGCGCGGGTTGGCTGCACACCTGCGCGCTGTCGCTCGAGGGAGCCGCCTACTGCTGGGGACGCAACCGCTACGGCCAGGTGGGAGACGGCTCGACCGCCACGCGAACGCGTCCCAGGGCGGTCGCCGGGGGGTTGCACTTCGGCGCGCTGGCGACGGGTAGCGACCACTCGTGCGGGCTCGCTTCCAACGGCGTGGTTCACTGCTGGGGGCGCAACCACTCGGGGCAGTTGGGTACGGGCGACATGGCCGACCGCGACGCGCCCCAGGCGGTGTCAGCGGAGGTCTCGTTTCGCGCCATCGCGTCGGGCGGCGTCCACGTGTGTGGGCTCAGCGGCGACGGCGTCGCCTACTGCTGGGGCAGCAACGCCTACGGTCAGCTCGGCGACGGCACCACCGAGCCCCGCGTCGAGCCGAAACGGGTAAGCGGAGACCTGCGCTTCCGCCAGCTCTGGGCCGCCGGCGCGCACACCTGCGCCTTGGCCACCGACGGCCGCCAGTACTGCTGGGGTTACAATCGTCACGGCCAGCTCGGAGACCGGAGCCGCGACAACCGATCGACCCCGACGCGGGTCTCCGGGAGGCCATGACCGTGATCACGGCCCGTCTTCAGATCGCCACTCCGCCCGTCCGCGCGCTCGCCTTGCTCGGCGTTGCCGGCGCGCTGCTGGGCGCTCCGGCTTCTCCCGCCAGCGCTCAGCGAGATCTGTCCGGCGACCTGAAGCCGCTCCCCACCCCGGTATCGGTGTGCGAGCGGCTGGGTCCGTTCGGGGCGGGAACGGCGACGACGGCCGACAGCGATCGGGCGGTGGCGCTGCTCGGCCAGGCGGACGAAGCGGCGCTGCTGGGCGAGGCGGACCGTGCCACCGATCTGCTGCGTCGCGCCGCCGCGCTGGACCCCGCGGCGCCCGAGGTCGCGTATCGGCTGGCGCGCGGCCTGGAGGACGCGAGCGATCCGGCGGGCGCGGTATTCGAGTACTGTCGATTCTTGGCGCTGGTGTCGACCGGCGCGCAGGCCGAGGACGCCGTGGAGCGCCTCGCGACCCTCGCCGAGGCCACGCCGCCGTCAGTCGACGGGCGCGGCCAGGCGGCCTTCTCCCTGGGGCTGCAGAGGGCCGGGGAAGGGGACATCGCCGGCGCGGACGCCGCCTTCTCCAACGCCGTGACTCTGGCCCCCGATTGGCCCGAGGCCTGGTACAACCGGTCGCTGGTGCGGGCGGAGGCCGCGGATACGGCGGGCGCCCGCGCGGACCTGCGGCGGTACCTGGAGCTGCGCCCCGACGCGGACGACCTGGCTCCGGTCGAGCTGCGGCTCGCCGCGCTGGAAGCGCCGCCGCCTCCGCCGGTCGTGCAGCCGTCCAGCCCCGCGGTGCAGCGGACCGGTTTCGCGGCGAACGCCGTATTCCCCGGTCTGGGTCAGTTCCGATCGGGTCGATACGGCGTCGGCGTCCTGGCCCTGGCCGCAGCGGCGGGTGCGGTGGCGCTCGGAGTCATGAGCGAGCGGCAGACGGTGAGCTGCATCGTCCTGCCAGTGGGTGGCGAATGCCCGGCCGGGCAAGTCGTGGGCACAGCCACGGAGCGTCCGTACCTCGCCGCCGGCATCGGGGCGGCCGCCCTCGTATCCGTTCTGGGCGCCCTCGAGCAGCACCTCTGGTCTTCGGGAGCCGGCGCGGGCGGGCCGCGCCTGGGGCTGTCGGTGGAGACCGAGGCGGGGCGGATCGAGCTGGGCCCGGCGATCGGTGCGGGGGGAGAGGGTGTGGATCTGTCCTTCGTGCGCATGAGGTTCTGATGGTCGTATCGAGCAAATCCGGACCGTCCAGAGCCGCGGCCGGCATGATCTGCATGGCGGCGGCCCTGTTGAGCTGCGATGAAGTGGTCGTCGAGCCGGTGCCGGTCGCGGTCGTGAGCGTGACCCCGGGCTCGCTTGCGCTGGACATCGGCGCGACGCGGCGGCTCCAGGCGACCGCCACGGATGCGTCGGGCAACGCCCTGCCGCGTCCCATCACGTGGCGCTCGGCGGATCCCTCCATCGCCACGGTGGACGGCAACGGCCTGGTGAGCGCGCTGGCCGAGGGGACGGTGGACATCACCGCCGAAATGGGGAGCGTCGACGGTTCGGCCACCGTGTCGGTATCGTCCGTGCCGGCGGTGGCGGTCGATCCCGCGACCGCCACCGTCAGCGCCCGGCGGCGCGGCCTGCCGTCCGAAGAGGTCGCCGTCGCGGTCTCCAACGCGGGGGGCGGAGTTCTGTTCGGCTTGACCGTCAGCGTCGCGTACGATGGCGGTGGCCCGAGCGGATGGCTGGAGTCGGAGTTGGACGCTCAGTCCGCGCCCACGACGCTGCGCCTGCGCGCGCTTCCCGGAGAGATAGCCGAGGGCAGCTACGGAGCGCAGGTGACCGTATCCGGTGCGGGCCCGGCGGTGGCCGCCGTGCTGGAAGTGACCTTCCAGGTGGTTTCTTCAGCCCCGACACCTCCCCAGGGCCTGGTCGCCAACGGGGTGTCCGAGACGGAGATCGAACTGTCCTGGATCGACGCGTCCGACGACGAGGAGACCTTCAGGATCGAGCGGCGTTCGTCCTTGTTCGCTCCGTGGGTAGAGGTCGGCGTGGCGGCGGCGGGCGCGACCTCCCACACCGACGGTCCGCTTACCCCCGGCACCACGTACGCGTACCGCATGAGGGCGTGCAACGCCGCCGGGTGCTCTGACTACGTAGGCCCGGTGGTGGCGGCGACGCACGCCCCGCAGGGGGCACCGGCGGCGCCGAGTGAGCTCACGGCGACCGCCACGTCGGCGACCGCGGTGAGCCTCGAATGGATCGACAACGCGTCCAACGAGGAGGAATTCCGAGTGGAGCGGCGGCTGGATTCGTCCGACGCGTTCGAGCTCGTGGGCACCACGGATCCGAACGTCCCCGCCTTCATGGACGAGGCTCTCGCCGCCGGCACGGGATACGTGTACCGCGTGCAGGCCTGCAACGCCGCCGGCTGCTCCGGTTTCTCCAACGAGGAGCCGGTGACCACCCCGGCCGCCGCGCCGCCGAACCCACCGACCGACCTGGTCGCCACGGGGCTGTCCGAGAGCCAGATACGGCTCGACTGGGCCGACAACTCTGCGGACGAGACGACCTTCGAGTTGGAGCGCAGGAACGGGTCCGGGGGCGGCGGCTGGAGCCGGATCGCCGAGCTGGGCGCGGACGTGATTACGTTCACCGACACCGGATTGCCCGAGGAAACCAAGTTCGATTACCGAGTGCGCGCCTGTAGCTCGGCCGGGTGCTCGGCCTACTCCAATCGGGCCGACGGCACGACGCTTGACGGATAGTCTCCCCGTGCGAGCACTCAGCGAGGGCTTCTCCGGGGAGGAATTCGACCTGCTGGTCGTCGGCGGCGGGGTCACCGGCGCTTGCATAGCGCGCGACGCGGTGCTCCGCGGACTGTCCACGGCGCTGGTCGAACGCGCCGATTTCGGCGCGGGTACGTCGGCGAACAGCCTGAAAATACTTCACGGAGGCCTGCGCGATTTGCGCCGCCTCGCCGTCGGCGCGGTTCGGTCCGGGGCCCGCGAACAGGCCGGCTGGGCGCGCATGGCGCCGCACCTCGTCGACCCGCTCCCCTTTCTCCTCCCCACCTACCGCGGTCCGAGCCAGGGCCGGCTGGCGCTGCGCGTCGCGCTCAGCGCGGCCGCCGCCCTGTCGCCCGTCCGCGCGCGCGACAGGCCGTTCCCCGGCTGGCGGATGCTCACCCGCGATCAGGCCCGCGCGCACGTGGCGGACCTGCCCGGGGACGGGCTGACCGGCGCCGCGCTTTGGCACGAAGGACAGATGTACTCCGGCGCCCGGCTGGTCTTGGCGCTGGTCCAAGCGGCCGTGGCGGCCGGGGCGCGGGCGGCCAACCACGCCCAGCTCGAAGAGCTGCTGCGGTCCCCCGACGGTTCGATTCGCGGCGCTCGCCTGCGCGACACCCTCGACGGCGGGACGTGGGAGATCGGGGCGCGCCGGGTGGTCGTCGCCACCGGGGCTACCGCGCGGTCGCTCAGCGGTCGCCTGCGGGGGGCTCCCGCGCGCCGCGTGCGGCATTCGTTGGCGCTGAACGTGGTGCTGCCGGACCTGGGCTACCGCGTCGCTTTCGCTCTGCGCAGCCGCTGGAACGGCGCGGCCCGGCAGCTCCTGTTCGTACCCTGGCGCGGGCGCACGATTCTGGGCACGGGCCACTATCCCTTCGACGGCGCCCCCGAGGCGTTCGACCCCGCCTCACAGGACCCGACGCCGCTCCTGGCAGAGGCCAACGCAGCGTGGGACGGACCGCGCGTGCGCGCCGAGGACGTGCTGCTTACGCACGCGGGACTCCTCCCCGCGGCGGCTGGCGACCCCGGCCGGGTGCGGCTGCTGCGTCGTCCGCTCGTGCGTGATCACGCGGCCGACGGCGCGGCGGGGTTGGTCAGCGTGGTGAGCGTTCGATTCAGCTACGCGCGCAAGCTGGCGGAGTCCGTTGTGGACGCGCTGTGCCGTGAGCTGCGGGGCGCCGACCTGCGCCCCGCCGATTCGTACCTTCCGCTGCCGGGAGGCGAGCCGGCCGAACCCGGGCGCGCCGACGCTGTCGAGGCCGCCGCCGGCGTGGCGCTCGCGCCGGACGTGCGCGACCACCTGTTGCGCTGCTACGGTTCGGGTGCCGCCGCGGTAGTCACGGCCATGCGCGAGGTGAGGGATTGGGACAGGCGCGTGGTGGCGGGAGCGCCTGTTATCTTCGGGCAGCTCGTGCACGCGGCCCGGCACGAAATGGGCCGCACCGTGGACGATCTGCTGTACCGGCGCACCGAGCTCGGGCCGCGAGCGCTCGTGGACGACAGGGCGGAGGAACTCGCCGCCGCCGCGCTGGCGCTGGCGCGCGGCGACCACGGCGTCATCGCGCAGGTCATGGGACGGGTGGGAGACGACGATGGAAGCTGACCCGCGAGAGGGGCAGGGGGGCGGCGAAGCCGAGGGGCGCCTCGCGCCGGCGAGCGACGCCGCGACGCCGCTCATCGAGCACCTCAAGGGCGAGGGGGCGTCGGCGCTGGCCAAGTATCAGGCGATGTTCGTCGGCAGCACGTCGCTTGGCGCGCTGATCGCCTACGAGGCCGTCGTGGCCATGCTGGGGCCGGTGCCCGGCGGTTTCGGCCTCGCTCTCCGCAAGGCGCTGCTGCCGCACCTGCTCGAGGGAGCCGGGCGCAACCTCCTCGTGGGGCGCAACGTCACCCTCCGCTGCCCCGGACGCATCCGCGTGGGCGACAACGTGACGCTCGACGAGGGCGCCGTGCTGGACGCCAAGGGCAGCGGGCCGAACGCCCGCGTGCGCCTGGGCAGCGACGTGCTCATCGGCCGCAACAGCATCCTGAGCGGCACGGACGCGTCGATCGAGTTCGGTGACTTCGTGTCCATGGGGCCCAACTGCTACCTGCGCACCGGTAGCCACATCACGGTCGGCTCGAACGTCTCCATCGGCCCCTACACCGCAGTCATCGCAGGCGAGCACGCGTTCGCTGATCTGGACACCCCCATTCTCCACCAGGCGCGCCTGTCGAGGGGCATTACGATCGGCGATGGGGCCTGGCTGGGGGCGCGCGTGACGGTGCTCGACGGGGTGACGATCGGCGCGAACGCTGTGATCGGCGCGGGCTCGCTGGTGCGCGAGGACGTGCCACCCGGGGCCGTAGCGGTGGGCGTGCCCGCGCGGGTCGTCCGCCACCGGAATGTGGGGACTGAGCGCGAGGCGGCCGCCGAAGGGCCGGAGGTCGCGGGGGAGTTGCCCCGATGAGCGTTTCACACCTGGACGCTTCGGTGGCTGCGCAGCCGGATCGGGCGGCAGGTCGCGAGTCGCTCCACGTGGAGGTGATCCGTCCGCCGCGGAGGTGGATGCCGCTGGACCTCGCCTCGCTGTGGCGCTACCGGGAATTGCTGTTTTTCTTCGTCTGGCGCGACATAAAGGTCCGCTACAAGCAGACCCTTCTCGGGGCGTCTTGGGCTGTGCTGCAGCCTTTTTTCACGATGGTCGTGTTCAGCATCTTCTTCGGCCGTCTCGCACGAGTGCCCTCCGACGGAGTGCCATATCCCATCTTCAGCTTCGTTGCGCTGGTTCCCTGGAGCTTCTTCGCTACGGGCCTTGTCCAGTCGGCCAACAGTCTGGTGTCCAACCGAGACTTGATCACGAAGGTCTATTTTCCGCGGCTGACCGTGCCGATAGCGGCCGTGCTGGCGGGCCTGGTGGACTTCGCGATCGCCTTCCTCGTGCTGATCGCGATGATGGCCTACTACGGGATAGCCCCGACTGGGAACGTGGTCTGGATACCCGCGCTTCTTCTCCTCGCGACGGTCACCGCTTTGGGAGTGGGCTTCTGGCTGTCCGCCCTGAACGTGCGCTACCGAGATATCCGGCACGCGCTGCCGTTCGCCGTTCAGGCATGGCTCTTCATCACTCCGATCGCATATCCAAGCAGCCTGCTCGAAGAGCCCTGGCGCACCCTGTATGGCCTCAACCCCATGGCGGGCGTGGTCGAGGGCTTTCGCTGGACGCTTCTGGGGACGGACTCGGCTCCCCCCGGTCTGGTCCTGGCCTCGGCGTTGGTAGCGCTGCTGCTGTTCGTGACCGGGGCCTTCTACTTCAGGCGTGTGGAAGCGGGGTTCGCCGATGTCGTCTGAAGGCACCCGATACGCGATCCGCGCTTTCGGTCTGGGCAAGCGCTACCGGACCGGTAAGCTGAAGGGTCGACACAACACACTGCGCGACCAGATCGCCGCCGCCGGTCGCAATACGACGGCGTGGGCGAGGCGGGTGATCTCTGGCGACGGCGCTTCATCCACCGACGTGATCTGGGCGCTCCGGGACGTCAGCTTCGATGTCGTCGAGGGTGAGGCCGTCGGCATCATCGGCAGCAACGGGGCAGGGAAGAGCACCCTGCTGAAGGTCCTCTCCCGCGTCACCGCTCCCACGGAGGGGCGCGGGGAGGTCCGCGGCAGGGTCGGGTCGCTGCTCGAGGTAGGCGCAGGTTTCCACTCCGAGCTCACCGGAAGGGAGAACGTCTTCCTCAACGGCGCGGTGCTCGGCATGAAGCGTAGCGAGATCCTCGACAAGTTCGACGAGATCGTCGCCTTCGCGGGCATAGACCGCTACATCGACACCCCCGTGAAGTTCTACTCGAGCGGCATGTACCTGCGACTCGCCTTTTCGGTGGCCGCCCACCTCGAACCCGATATCCTCGTGGTCGACGAGGTACTGGCCGTGGGCGATGACGCGTTCCAGCGCCGCTGCATCGCCCGCATGCACGACCTCACCACGGATCTGGGCCGTACTGTGCTCGTGGTAAGTCACGACCTGCGCGCGATCCGGCGCCTCTGCGACCGCTGCGTGCTTCTGGATCACGGCCGCATCAGCGCCATCGGCTCGACCGAGGAGGTGGTCGCCCAGTACGTCCCCGATGGCACCACCTCCTCGACGGGCAGGTGGATCGAGCTTGATACGGCGCCGCGGCGCGGTTCGGGGCAGGCGCGTTTCGGCGCCGTCCGGTTCGGCAAGCCCGGTGACGGAGGCGTTGCCCCCGATAGGCCGCTGGAGTTCGAAATCCTCGTGGAGGCTTCCGAGCCCCTCACCGCGCGTAGCCTCTCGCTGACGCTATCTCCTCCCGGCGGCACCTGCTTGCTCAACCTGGACGCCGCAGACCTGAGGCTCCGGGCCGGTCGCAACACAGTGCGCGTTGCTCTGGAGAGGCTGCACCTGAGGCCGGGCATCTACCAGGGCGGACTCTGGCTAGGCGACGAGGCGGGGCGCGCGATCGACGCCGTCGACGTCGCGTTCCAGGTCGAGGTCGAGGGCGGGGTTGCGCCTCTGCCGAGGGGAGGGGCGCCGCGTGAGGGGGTCGTTTCAGCGCGCTATTCGGTTGCCGTTCAGGAGGCGTCTGGACCGGGAGCCGGTCACGGAGCGTCCAGCACGAGCACCACCGCAGCGGATTGAGCGAGAGAGCGCGGGTTGCAGACGCCCCGGCGGCCCGATGTCACCAGCGCGGTGCGCGCTGACCGCTGGTGGCTGCGCCGAGGGCCGGTGTGGCGGCGACTGAGGAGGTTCTACTTGAAGCGAACGGCGTTTGCCTATCAAGGCCTGACCCGACCCCACACCGCGTCCAACGCCCCCCTCAGTAGCCCGCCGATGGCGCGGGCGTTGCCGCGCCGGATCTCCCTGATCCCGGCGCGAGCGAGACCGAGGGGCGCCCCGATGGCGAGAAAGCCCAGCCAATCCAGAGCTGAAGCGTGCCTTCGCATCAGGCGAAACCAGTTGCGCGCCTTGCCCCTAGCATATGCGGCGGTATAGGACTTTCCGACGTAGGTGCGGTTGTACTTGTGGTACGCTACCGCGGTAGGGACGAAGAGCGATTCGTGGCCCGCCTCCCGCACGCGCAGCGAAAAGTCGAGATCCTCGGGTCCGTAGGGGTTGAACGTCGTGTCGAAGCCGCCCAGTGCTTCGAAGACGGCGCGCCTCGTCAGGGTAGCGCCGCCCGCCGCTACGCAGGGACGCACGCTGTCGTACTGGCCCCGGTCCTCCTCGCCGATGCCGACGGGGCGGGTACGCCCCAGCCAGAACCGGACGTCGCAACCGCCGCCGTCGTTGAGAATCGACGGTTCGGTCATCATGCGCAGCTTGGCCTGCGCCTGGGCGAGCGCGGGGTCGTCCCGGAAGGCGCGGGCAAGCTCCCGAACGAAGCCCTTCTCGACCACCATGTCGTTGTCGAGGAACAGCAGGTGCGTCGGGGCCCAGAGCTCGGTCGCAAGCCGCGCAGCCGAGTTGCGCCCCCCGGCGACGCCCAGGTTTTCACCGGCAAGCTCGTAACGCGCCGATGGGTACCGGCGCGCCATCTCCCCAGCTGTGTCGATACCCGTCCCGTTCTCCCAGACCAGAAGGCGGAAGGGCGGCTCCTGTTCCAGCGCCAGCAGACTGTCCAGGCACGCGAACAGGTCGTCGGGCTGATCGTAGGTCAGCAGAATGACCGCGATGCTCGGCTCTCGGGGAGTCGGAGCCGGCGGGGCGGTCGCTTCGGGCTCGCGCGAGCTGTCGATCATGCGTCGCGCGGGGAGCGCCCGAGTCCAGCGAGCACTCCTGGAATCAGGTAGCGCATGAAGGCCGAGCCGTGCGCGCGCATCTCCGGATCCCGGCCTACCACACCCCGCACCCAGCGCCGAGCGGCCCGCGCGGTATTGACACCGGCTCGGAGCGCGATGAACACGTCTCCGCGCCGAATGTGCTTGCCGTAAAAGCCGGCCTGACTCAGCGCGTAGGCGCGGTAACGGTCCCGGCGTTCGTCCTCATCGCGCCACGACGCGTGGGCTACAGCGACCTCGGGCGCGTACACGATCTGCACTCCGCGCCGCAACGCCCGGTAGGCCCAGTCACCGTCCTCGGCCGCCCGCAGCGACGGATGCTCGTCGAACGGGCCGACGCGCCGGTACGTGTCCAGGGAGAAAGCCACGTTGCCGCCGGCCAGCGGGTCGAACGTCAGAGACGGTCGTGTGGCCCGCCTTTCGGCGCCGGAGGTAGCGGTATCCACGTTCGGCTCCTCTCCGACCGACTCTACCCGGCCGGATACGATCGCATCCGGCTCGGCCCTAAGGCGCGCCGTTAACGCGGCGATCCACGTGGGCTCGGCGAAGCAGTCGTCGTCGGTGATCCCGGCAAAGCGGCCCGTCACCCGAGCGAGTCCCCGGTTCAGCGCCGAGGACCGCCCCGTGCCGGGATCGTCCGCGATATCCACGGTGAGTCCCTTGACACCGAGTTCCTCGACCCACTGCTCATACGGATAGGATCCGCCGCTCTGATCGGCTACCACCACCACCTTCGGCAGGACATCGCCGGCGGCGATCCGTCGCAACGACTCGAGGAGGATCGGTCGACCGACGGTGGGGATGACCACCGACAGGTCGTCCGCCACGGGCTTGCCGAAACTCAAGCTTCCCCGCGCTCCGCCGCCGTCCCCGGGTAGGCCAGCCGGCGTCTGGCCGAATCGGACGGAAGCACTCCGGCCCCATAAAGCCAGTCCAACTGAAAGCGCTCAACCACGTCCAGTATTCGCCGCACTTGCGTAGCGCCGAGCCGGCTCTCCCAGCGGTGCAGCTTGTCGGATCCAGCAACTACCGCGCTGTCCCCGTGAGACGTGAAGGACGGAGTCGATACCTGGTTTCGCTCGGAACCGCTCGGCGCCCGCCCGATGCCCCTGAAGATCCTCCTCAACTCGTCGTCCGGGGTGCGCACGAGATCCTCGTAGAAGACCAACTCGATCCCGTCACCGAGGCCTCGCGCGAGCGGGACGAGATGGTGCACGGCCCACGCGAAAGCGTGGCGTTCCTCGTCCGTCGCCAGGGCCCGGGCCCAGTCCGCCTGCTCGCGAAGATGATCCTCGACCAGGTGCTCGTCAGCCAACAGCGCCTCGAAGTCCATCGACGACTTCCAGCCGGCCTCCATCCGCGAGAGTACGACCGCCGCGGGGTGTCGCACGATCATGACCTTGGGGACCTCGGGTAGCCATTCGCGCAACCACCCGACGAGCAGGTTCGCCCTGACGCACTTCACGACGCGGCCGTCGGGGCGGAGCACTGTCGGCTGCCGATTCACCCAGGTGGTGTTGATCAGGCCGCCGAAAGCCCTTTGGCAGAAGTCCAGCAGTTCGTCGTCCGGCTCGTCCGGGCGCCGATACGGATGAAGACCGAAGCGACTGCCCCGCGGCACGCAGCTGGGGTGGAACGGTTCGAATACGATTCGGGCTCCGAGGCCGCTCGCGATCAAGCTTCCGAGCCATGTCGTACCGCCTCGCCCCGAACCGAATATCGCCACGGCGCGCTCGGGATCGCCACCCCTGTCGCGGTGGAGGAGCCGGTACGAGTAGACTCGGGCGCGTCTCGCAGCGTGCCACACGTTGGGGAGTATCGGCTGAAGCGGTGGCGCCTTCTTCACGTTCACGCAAGCTCCTCCTGCGCCGTCACACGAGCCGACACCCGCCGGAAGAGATCCTCGTAGGCCCCGATGACGGCGTTCGCCCCGAAGCGCCCGCGGACAGACTCCGCCGCCCTGGCCCCCATTGCCAGGGACTCCGGCCCGCCCGCCAGCAGGTCGGCCAGCGCCCGCGCAAGAGCCTCAGGATCGCCCGCGCGCACCAACAGGCCGCTGTCCCCGTCGCGCACGATCTCTCTCATGGCCCCCACCGGGGTGGCCACGCACGGCAACCCGCACGCCATGGCCTCAACGAGCGACAACCCGAACGCCTCGTTGCGCGACGGCAGCGCGAAGACGTCAGCCGCGCGCAGGTAGTCCTCTACCGCGTCGACGACGCCTGTGAAGCGCACGCTTTCTGCCATCTCGTGCAGATCCACGAATCCGCGGAGTTCGGCTTCGCAGTTGTGGATGTCCAGGCCCCCAGGCCCCACGAGCAGGAGAATCGCATCGGGGTGGAGGCGCAGCACGGAGCGCCACGCCTCGAGTAGCTCGGGCAGCCCCTTGTAGGACACGAGTCGCCCCGTGTAGATCGCCACCGGTGCCCTTGCGGGGAGGCCGAGCCGCCTACGCAGCGCGGCGCGGTCCTGCTCGGAGGCAGGTCGAAAGCGCTCGGTATCCACGCCGTTGGGAATGCGGTGGATGCGAGGGGCCGGCACGCCGTGAGACTCGTACTCGGTCGCTATGTCCTCGGAAATTGCCACCCAGGCGTTGGCCCCACGGAGCAGCCGGTTGCGCGCGGCGATGGCGATGCGCACGGCGGCGCTGTCGGTGCGCAACCGGAGCCTCCGCAGGCCGCGCTCGAAGAAAGCCCCTGAAAGCTCGCCATTATTGTCCGATTTGAGCACGCAAGGGACGCGCGCGGCAAGGGACGTGAGCCGGACCGGGATCCCTAGCACTCTCAGGCCTGAGACAAAGAGAACGTCGGCGCTTCGCAGGGCGCCCAGCGCGCCCGGCGGGACGCTGCCAACCAAGCCCCACTTGAGCAGGTGATGCGAGCCCACCGGGCCCACGCGCCGTACGCGCACGCCGAGCAGAACCTCGCGGCGGGGCAGGTCGCGGCTGGTACGGCGGGTCACGACCAGCAACCGGTGCCCGCGGGCCGCGAGGCCTTCGGCCAGCAGGCGCGCCTGGGTCTCCGCGCCTCCCACTTGCGGCGCGTAGGTCTCGGTCAGCAGGACGATGCGGAGCGCCCGCGTCACGGCCGGCTCCCGGGCCGAGCCGAGCCGGGAGCGCGCGCGCGGAGATGGGTGTCGAGCTCGTCCCCCGACCAGTCGAGAGCGGTGACGCGGGGCAGGCTCAGGAGGGGCGAAGCGGTTGTGCACACGCCGGGGGCGGCGGCGCAAGCGTAGTCGAAGCTGGCTTTCCCGGCGGCAACCACGCTGGCGCCGTCGAATCCGCCGTACGGGTACGACATACCGGGCACCGGTCGGCCGATGACTTCCTCCAGCACGACCTTGGCGCCGCCGATCTCCCGCTCTTGGCGCTCCCGAGTCAGGTCCGGGAGGAAGGGGTGGTTGCGCGTGTGTGCTCCGATCTCGACGAGTCCGCTGGCGGCGAGCTCGGCGACCTCGGAGTCGGTCATCGCGCGCGGCGGACGGCCCGAGGCGGTTTGCGTGCCAGCCAGCGCCGGCTCGGAGGCCAGCGCGTCCAGCTCACGATCGCGGGCTCCCGGCTCGGTGCCCCGCAGCCGCCGGTGCAGCGCGAAGAACTCGCCGGTGTCCGGGGCGCCGCGCCGCGTCGCCCAGAGGTTGGTGAGCCGGTCCCACCAGAAGCGCCGCCCGAGCTCGTCGGACACGACGAAAACCGTGGCCGGTAGCCCCGCTTCACGCAGCGCGGGCAGAGCCAACCTGAGGTTGTCCTCGTAGCCGTCATCGAAGGTGATGGCCACCCACCCACGCACGTCCCTGCCGGAGCGCAGCGCCCGCACGAGGTCGGCCATGGGCACGATCGTCCAGCGGTCGCGCAGCATGGCGAGCTGCTCCTCGAACCGGGCGGGAGTCACGCGGATCCCGAACGGATCCGGGCCATCGTCCTCGACTCGATGGTAGAGGAGGATGAAGGCCCCTCGCCGCCAACGGTCCAGCCGTCGACGCAGGAATCGCCGCGCCACGCCGACACCCCTCACGGGTTCGCCGACTCCGGGCCGACCTGGGCCCGGATTCCCACAATGACCGGAAACTCGGGGTCGGCGAGGTCCAACTCCGCGGCCGTCAACTCCTCGGCCGCCAGACCGTGCAGGAAGGCGGTGGCGCTCAGCACGTTGCCGTACAGGCTGACCCGGACGGCGTCCGGGCCGAAGTCGGCGCCGAACAGACGCTCCGCCGAACGGGGCGTGAAGCGCCAGTAGTCCCCGGAAGAGTCCTCGGGAGCTCCTTCGGTGCGCGAAATCGCGGGCACGGTGACGAGCAGGACTCCGCCCGGACGGAGGACCCTCCGGCACCCCGCTATTGCGGCCGCCACGTCGTCGATGAACTGGAGAACCTGGGTGCACACGAAGCAATCGTACGTATCCGCCGGTAGCTGCTCGGGTCGGGTCAGGTCAGCGACGACCGTGGCGCTCCCCTCGCGGTGCGGTAGCAGCGTGTCCACGCTTTCCACCGCGACGCCGAATCGACTCACGTACGTGTCGTCCTTCACCTCGAGGGCGCGTCCGCGAATGTCGCGGGCGTGGGCCTCCAGGAAGCGCTCAATGTAGTGGCGGTCGATCGGCGTGCCTCTGTCATACCCCCAGTTGGTGCTGATCGGCCGCGTCACCCGAAGGTCGCCGAAGTCGACCGAGCCAACCGGAGGGTGGACCGCCAGCCGCGTCAGGCGCCTGCGGATGGAGGACGGCACGAAGCGGCGGAAGAGGGACCGGGTGATACCCAATGTGTCAGCTCCGTCGCTCTCGCCCGGCGCCGCGCAGAGTGCGCCGCCGGGTGGTCGGCTCCCTCACCGCTGGACATCGGACGCAGGCTCTCACCGCCCCGTGCTCACCGAGAGCCCGCGGCATGGGTCCGATTCGAAATGCCCTATCGCTGGCCAACGCTGATCCCCGTGTTTGCGCGAGGTCGCGCGGCACTGGATTGCCGCACGCACTGGTTCTCAATCCTACTCCACATCGCGTGCCAGCCGGCGTCGACCCGATCGCGCGACTGAGCGACACCTTTCCCTTCGCGAAGGCCCCGGAATGGCGCGCGATTGGCCTCGCTCATGCGTTCGCGACACCGCACCGCGATCTCCGGGCGGCTGGTCTCGGCGCGACAGGCGATGTGGCAACGCAACGCTCACCTGCTCCTGAATCGGCTCACGACAAAGCGCGCGATGTCGGCTGCACTCGGGTCGCGATACAACATGCCACCGCTTCCACGGCTCGTCCCGGATCCGGTCTGCCCTTTGGCAAGAATCGCGTCGAGCAGGAGGTCTACTCCGAGCGCTTGGACCTCGCGGGAAACTGCGCCGTAGGACCGGCCGCGAATCCGGACCGCACCTTCGCGAATCACCTCGCCGGTGTCCAACCCGGTGTTGATCTTCTGGATCGTTACGCCGGCGCTCTTCTCACCGTTGAACATCGCCCAGAAGATGGTCTTCTTGCCCCTATATTCCGGAAGCTGTCCGTGGTGCACGCCCAGCGTGCCCCGCGTGGGAATATCGAACAGTTCGGGCTTCAGGATCGGGCCGCCGTACACGACCCCGATGTCCGGCCTCAACGACTCGGCCCACCGAAGAACGTCCGGCGCATGTACGTTCGGTGCGACTCGGAATCGACGTCGAAGGCGAACGCGTGTCGCTCGATCGGGTCCCGCGCGCTGCAGGTATCGCCGACCGTAGTCGGCCAGGAGCACCGCCGGCGCGAGCCATCCCCGCCGTCGCCAGGCGTCCACCATGCGCTCCCTGCCGCCGGTGCCCGATCCACGGCACAGCACGCCCGTGAGCTCAAGCTTCGGGTGCGCATCGACCCGGGCGAGGAAAAGCCATTCTGCGGGCAGGGGGAACGGGCTCGCGAAGACCACTACGCGCGTTGGCGGCGGGACCTCGCTGGCCGCGCCGTCGGCAGGCGCCAGCCGCCGGGATCGGCGGCCCCGCCGCATCGTGACAGCGCCATGGGCCATGTCGGCCGCCGTGTCCTTGATTTGCTTGAGCTTCGGCTCCAGGCGGTGCGTCACGCGTACCCAGGATCTAACGCCGGGCGCAAGGGGCGAGCGACCGCCCGCCTCCATCTTTGCAAACAGTTCGGGCGCCGTGCTCACTTCCTCCACCCGGCTCTGGGGGATGATGGCCCGCCGTTGTCCCGGTGCCCAGACGGTCGTCTGCGTGCGATAACACTCAAGGGCACGCCGCTTGTGCTCGGAGAACACGAGCGTTGCCGGCTCATGGATCACGTCCTCCCGCACGCAACGTCGCACGTCCCCGCCAGGCACCAGGCGCCAACGGTAGTAAACGAAGTACTCCCACAGCACCGGCCGTCCGGGAGCGCGACCAGCGCACGCGAGCGCCGCGCGATGCAACGCCAGGTGATCGGGGTGGCGGTCATAGCGAAAGGGTAGCAGCACGGAGCCGGGTCGCACGCCGTCCCACAAGCGACCGACGCCGCGTGTAAGCGACACTGTGTGGCGGGCGAGGCTCCCATCGGGCAGCGCGAGGAATGAAAGCCGATGCGCCGAAAGGCCCAAGGCGGCGGCGGCGCAGTGGGCCTCGCGAGCTCTCGACCGCACGACGGCTTGCGCGTCGTCCTCGCGTACGCGGGGAGACCGGGCGCCATCCGTGGCGTATAGGATGTGGATGGTCCGCCCGGCGGTCGCCAGCGCGGCCAAGAGGCGCCCGCACGCGAGCGTCTCGTCATCCATATGCGGCGCGAGAACGAGAACGGGACCCGGGAAGGCACCGAGCCCGCGCGCGCCCGGCTCTTGCTCGGTGCGGGGGGGCGCAGGTGTCACGGACGGCTCGAGGCACCGATGGGATTGGCCTCCACGGTCGCCGAAGGCTCGTTGCCGGCCCGCTCCGACGCGTCCGTGCAGTCCCGCACAAGAGCGCATTCCCTGCCCCGCGATCGGCTCACGCGGCCGCTGCCTCTATGAGGTCCAGAGTCTCTTGAGCGCATTTCTTCCAGCTGAAGATGCTGGAGCGTGCCAGACCCCGCTCCCCGAGGCGGTGGGCCAGCTCGGGATCCTCGAGCACCCTCTGCGTCGCCTCCGCGATCTCATCGGGGCGCGCTGGGTCGACGAAGACAGCGGCGTTGTCCGCGACATTCATCATGTCTGGCACCCTCGACGTCACAATGGGCGTTCCGCACGCCATGGCCTCCATGAGTGGGATCGATGCGGACTCCAGGTTGGAGGGATACAGGAAGACGTCTGCCAGGGAATAAACAGCAGGCAGATCCTCCTGAGAGATCCAACCGGGAAACAGGACATCCGGTCCATAGCTTTGCTCGGATACGCCGTAGTCCTCCGAGAATCGCTCGCAGCCCTTGCCCCCGATGACGAGTTTGCCGCCGGTCCGCAAATGCAGGAGGCGGAAGGCTTCCAGGATTCCCGCGATATTCTTGCGCTCGCCGCCGTTTGCCTTGGTCAGCGTGAAGACGAAACGGTCAGGCAGGTCGTAGCGAGCGCGGACTTCGGCCAGGCGATCGGGGTTCTCGACGCGCCTGAAATGGCTGGCCGGACCGAAATAGACGGTCTGGATCAGGCCATCCGGGAGGTTGAAGACTGCGTTGAAGGTTTCCTTGGTGGCCGGCGATACCGCCAGCACCTTTGTCGCCCGACGTAGGTAGAGGGGCATGACCAGCTTGACGTAACGCACGTCCCACTTCCCAAAGAAGTCCGTCAGAAACCAGCCCGCTCCGTGCAGCACCATGAGAGACGGACACGGGGCCAGAAGAGGGACCGTGAACTTGGGGTGGAACACCACGTCCACGCGGTCCCGCCACAGCCGCCAGGGAACCGCAATCTGGTCCCAAAGCGCTTTGCCCGGCGCGCGCACTACCCGCTCGGTAACGTTGGGATAGTGCGAAAACCGCCCTAGTTGCTCGGCGCTGCGGTACAGAAGCACGTAATGGTTGTGCCTGTCCAGCGCCAGCAGTTCCTCTGTTAGGTTGCGCGCGTAAACGCCGACCCCGCCTCTTTCATCCAGTGCGCGCAGCATCAGGCCGATTCGCATGGGTGTGTCCCCCTACCGCCCGCTACACCTTGACCGCTGTGACGGAGAGTTTGTAGGCCCACTTGAGCGCCGTGCGTTCGGGCAGCGCGTTGTAAAGCGGCTTGAAGCCGTAGTGATAAAGCGCAGCCTTGAGCCCGCTTCGCTTCGCCGGCAGCGCCCTGTGGTGCTCGTGCGTTGCTTCCTCGATCCGGAAGCCCTTGAACATGGCGAGGATTTCCTCGTCGGTATAGAACTGGTTCACCGGCGGGTCCTCTTCCTTGTACTCGATGTTCTCGCGGCCCAGCCGGTGGATCGTCCACATCCACGAAGGCTTGCGGTAGAAGTGCGAGATGATCGCCCGGCCGCCGGTCTTGAGCACCCTCCGCGCCTCGGCGATGGCCCTCTCGGTGTTTCCGGTGGCGTGCAGCACGCCGTTGGACCAGACCGCGTCGAAGGTCTCGTCGGGGAACGACAGAGAGAGAGCGTTTTCCACGCGCACGTCGTCCGCCCGCACACCCTCGACTTCGAAATGGCGCTCGGCGATGCGGACCGCGTTCGGAGTCAGATCCGTCGCCGTGACCCGCACGCCGCGCTTCAGGAATTCGAGGCTGTCGTAGCCCATGCCGCAGCCGATCTCGAGCAGCGTCTTGCCCCGCAGCCCGGCCGACTCTCGCTCGATCCGGTCCATTATCCAGGGGAACTTGTACGGATTCATCCAGGGCCGGATGTGGTCGAAGAACGCCGGCGTCCCGACCTCGATGCTCTCATCCGACACGTACTGGAACCCCAGCGTGTGGGCGTCCCAGTAGTCCCTCACCGACGCGCTGGTCCGCTCGAGCTGCGGATCCAGCGCGGCCTCCCGCGACCGTGTCCCGATCATGCGTTCACCTGTGCTTGGGGCGACCGGGGGACGGTCGCCGGGTCATCGTCGACGAAGATGCGATACCACGCATCCAGATTCAGGAGCATCCAGAGACGGACGTGGTGGTCCTCGCGTCTCGCGAGGTGTTCCCGCACGAGCCGGTCCAGGGCTTCTTCGCGGATCCACGCCGCCCGCACCAGGGGCCCGCGCGCGAGGGAGTCGCGCACTGTGTTCAATCGATCCCGGTCCAGCCAGAAAGCGACGGGGAACATGAACCCCTGCTTCGGACGTGAGACGATCTTGGCGGGAAGCCAGTCACGCACCGCGCGCCGGAGCGCGATCTTCGTTCTGCCGCGCTCGGCTTTCAGGCGGGCGGGCATGCGAGACGTGAATTCCGCGAGCTCGTGATCCAGCAGCGGGGCGCGGGCCTCCAGTCCGTGCGCCATGCTCGTGCGGTCGGCCAGCATGAGCGTGTGCTCGGGGAGGCGCGTGAGCAGGTCCGCCGAGATCATGCGGTGCAGCGCATCCCGGGCGTCCGCGGCGCGGAACGGCTCGGCCACGGCCGCCTCGGCGTCGGCGCCCTTCAGGGGCCCGGCGAGCGCGGGTCCGTACAGCCACTGCTTCTCCGCTTCTCCGAAGCGGAAGAAGGTCGTCATGCGCGCGTACCGCCGCGCGGGGTCCGCGGCGGACACGGCGTCCAGCCAGCGCGCCCTCTGGGGCAGGCTCTTGTAGCCGAACTCCTGCGGAATGCGCCGGATCATGGGTCGTAGCACGCCCTCCCGCAGCCACCTCGGCAGGGCCGCGTATCTGCCTACCCTGTCGAAAGCCGCGTACCGGTCGAACCCCGCGAACACCTCGTCGCCGCCGTCGCCCGTGAGCACCACCTTGACGTGCCGGGAGGCGAGCCGCGCAGCCTCGAACAGGCACGCGGAGATGGGATCGGAGGGCTCGTCGAGCGCTGCCACCATACGGCGGACATCGCCTATCAGGCCGGGCCCCACGGAGTCCTCGTGGTGGGTCGTGCCGCAGTGCGCCGCGACCGCGCGGGCGTGCTCGCGCTCGTCGAAGGTAACCTCGTCGGACCCGACGCAGAACGTGGCGAACGCCGCCTCTGAATTGCGCGCCATTCCCGCCACCACGGCGCCCGAGTCGAGTCCCCCCGACAGAAAGGCGCCCACCGGCACGTCGCTCACCATGTGCGACCGTACCGCGTCGTCCAGGCGGGCCTCCAGCTCCTCCACCCAAGAGGCGTCCGAGCGCGACTCATCGGGCGCGAACGAAAGCCCCCAGTAGCGCTCGGTCCGCACCTCGCCGTCGCGCCAGAAGAGCAGGTGGCCGGCCGCCAGCTTCCGCACCCCCCGCAGCATCGTCAGGGGCGGCGGGATGCAGCGCAGAGACAGGTAGTAGTCGATCGCCACGGG
>JBDLIA010000027.1 GCA_039715185.1 Gemmatimonadota bacterium | reverse complement strand
GCGCTCTGCGCCAAGCCGCGCTCTGAGGTGTTGCCGATCTTGCCACGGCTCCAGGCCCTGGTGGCGCTCATTGCCGTTATCGTGACAAGCGGCGGGCGACCCTCGACGGTTGCTTCCGCGGCGGCGATTAATGCCGTCATCGCAGCAAGCGGCCGGCGGTCCGTCTATGCTCGCTGCGTTGACGGCGATTAATGCCGTTAGCGTCCCAAGCGGCCGCCAACCATCGCCGCTTGCTGCGTTGTCGGCGATCGCCGCCTTCGATCGAGGACGCGGCTTCCCCCATGAGCCCGCTCGCTACGGTAGGCGAGCGCAGCTGCGAACCGGCCGGTCATGCCGCTCCCGTACGCCGTGAATTCAGCGCGCAGGCCCTTGTTCGCGGGATGCTGAGGCTCATCTCGGAAGGTACACCGTGCCACGATAGTCCAGAGTGGCCGTCCCGTCTCCGTTCTGCCACCCCGTGAAGAATGCCGAGCCCGCCAGGCCGGCCCACTTCCCCGTGCCGCCGGTGAATTGCGCGAATCCGATCAGCGGAGCGCTTGGGGGCGGCGGATACACGAAGCCGCGGAGCAGCTTCGCCCCGAAGGTCATCGAGATCGAGTCACTATCGGCATCGATCCACGTGGCGATGCCGCCAGTGAGCTGAGCGAGATCCGTGCTGATGCAGTAGACCTCGGTTTCCGTGAGGTCTCCGAACAAATCCGACGTACCCGTCGACCGGCCGCTGCCCGGGTACCACTCGCCGGGCTCCGTCGGACAATGGCTCGACGGTTGCGGCGTGCCGGGCCCGATGGGTGAGTCGTTGACCAGTTCCTGACGCAGATGGAAATCGTGGGCCTCCGCAGGCACCGAGCCATCGGCGAAGCCACCGAGGTCGGAGGACGCGCCTTCGGCGCAGCCGGTCAGCAGCACAACGAGGAATACGATCGACGACACCGAGATGCGGACAACTATCATGGTCCGCACTTTAGGGATCGATTGTCCAAGATGCGCGCATCTCACTGGGAATCCCGCCGGACCGGTGATCATTCGACCAAGGCGGCCCGGAGCATGTCAACCTTTCGCAAAAATAGCGCCCGAGCCGTCGCTGCACTCCTCCAGGCTCCGTAACGTTGGTTCCAGTTGGCTGACTCGAGATCGCGGAGGCAGGTCGATGAGAATCAAGAGGGGGGTGCGCGCGGTCGGCTACCTAGGCTCGGTCACAGTCCTGGCCTGCGCGGGATCGACGCCGGCAGTCGCGCAGGAGTTCGAGAACCTTCAGGTGTTGCCGCAGGACATAAGCCGTCAGGAGTTGATCGAGGTAATGCTCGGCAACCTACGCGGTCTGGGCCTCCCACGGCGGGCCAGCCGAGGCTGTCTCTTCTGCCACGCAGGGTCCATGGACGTGCCTTCAAGTGAATGGGATTGGGCCTCCGACGAGAATCCCATGAAGCGGAAGGCGCGGGTGATGATGGCCATGGTCCAAGAGATCAACGGGTCCTTCTTGTCAGCGTTGCCGACGAGAAGCAACCCGGACCTCGAGGTGACCTGCTACACCTGCCACGCCGCGCGCACGAACCCCACGCCCCTACCTGACCTGCTCATTGCCGAATTCGAGAGAGGGGGAGTCGATCGGCTGGTCGAGGCCTACCGAGATGTCCGGGCGCGCTACTATGAGGCCGATGCTTACGACTTTCGGCCGCGGGTCCTCCTGAACGTCGCCGATCGCCTGAGCGCGATGGGCCACGGCGACGCGTCGGTGGCAGTTCATAGGCTGAACGTCGAGGTGACGGATGACCCGGTGGCGCGCGGCGGCCTGATCCGACTCCGCCTGGTTCAGGCCCTCGAATCGGACGGGATCGATTCCATGGTGACGCGCTACTACCAACTCAGGGATGAGCACCCGCCCCAGGCCTTCCGCCCGCTACTGCTGTCTTCCCTGGCGGGAAGACTCTTCAGGGCAGAAAGCCAGGACGCCGGCCTTCGACTATTCGAACTCAATCTCTCCGAGCATCCCGATGCGTTCGTGGCGACGGAGGACCTCGCGTGGACGCTACAGCGCTTGGGTGATCACTTAAGGGCGCTCGAACTCGCCGAACGATGGGTCGAAGGCAACCCCGATCATCAGTCCGGACTCCGTCTTCTGGCCGATCTCAGTGAGGCTGGGGGCTAGTGTACCGTTTTTTCGACCTAACCGGCCCCTTGCCCGGGGCGAATCCAGAAGAAGAGGAACGCGACGGTGGTGAGAACGGCGGAGGCCGCGCTGGCGACGGACCTGAGGCGACCCCGGGAGAAAAAGGCCGTGGCGGTGAGTACGAGCAGACCGGCGATAACGAGGTTGTCCGGACCGATCATCGGTGCACCACCCTGCACGTTGTACGGGAACGCCAGGAGCAAGAACACGCCGAGCGGTACGAGCGCCAGCCTTCCGTCCTTATCGAAGAAGTCGCCGAAGTCGAGTGTGGCCGGGCGAGCTTTGGAAGGCAGAACGAGTCCACCGCTAAGGAAGATGAGCACCGCCGAGATGAGGTCTACGAGATACCACTCGAAGGCCCTGTCGGCCGAATAAAACCAGAAAGCCGCGAACAGGAAATTGACGTGGAAGAGAAAAATGGCGAACGCCCACAGAAACGGCGTCCAGCTCAGGGCGATCTCGCGGCGCGACTGGATCGCGAAAACGACCGCCGAGAGAATCTGGGCGACCCCGAGTCCCAAAATGAACGAGAGGACGACCGAGAAGACCTCAAAGTCTGACATGGGCAGCCTCGCTCCCTCCGTCGAACCGATGCCGGGCTGGGGAAGTTAGCCAGTCTCACGGCCTTTCCACCATTGGCATCCATCCTCGCGGATCGTGGAGCGCCTTCTCGATCCGGACTTCAGCGCGGGTCCCCAGTAGACAAGACTTCCTGCCTCGGTTCGGCGAAAGGACGGCCAAGAGCGTCACTGTTGGTCCGTGAACTCTGCGCGGAACCTCGCCTCGGCCCGGTCGATGAAGCTGAGGTAGCCAACCCGATCGATGAACGGTTCGGCCGGGTCCTCCGCGTCGGCGCGTTCACGCCGTTTACGGTGCATGCTGAACCAGTTCGCGTGCGAGGCCAGGAAGATGTCGGCCGGCAGGCCTCGCAGCGTGCTGAAGCTGCGCTCGAAGTCGGCCCGCATTCCCGGATACGTCTCCGGCTCGACCAGCGACACGAACGGCGGCAGCGTGAGGCTGCAGATGTTGACGGCAAGCAACTCACGGTCGCCGTCGTGGACGGGGAACGACCACGATGTGCAGCCGCGGGTGTGGCCGGCGGTGACATGTGCCGTGAGGGCGAGCGACCCGAGGCGGATCGTCTCGCTGTCTTTGAACCGGTGGTCGATGCGCGGGGCGGGGAATCTGCCGAGCCCGAAGAAGCCGAGAACCCTGAGCGGCCCGAGGGCCGGGTCACCGGAGTGGCGGCCGGCGGCCATGACCTCGGCATCGCCTTCGCTGACCCACAGCTCGGCGCCGGAGGCCTCCTGTAGCGCGCGGAGTCCGCCGGCGTGGTCGGAGTGCGCGTGCGAGTTGAGCAACACCTTCACGTCGGCGATGTCGAAGCCGAGCTTGGCGATGCTCGCGATGATCAACGGAGCGGTTTCGGGATAGCCGCCGTCGATCAACACGTGGCCCTCGGACCCGGTAAGCAGGAATGCGGTGACGCCTGTGGCGCCAACGTAGTAGAGGTTGCCAGCGATGCGGAATGGCTCATCCGGCACCGAGCGACCTCTTCTGATCGCCCCCCGCCACTGCGTGCCGGCTACCACGAAAAGAACGGCCGCTACTCCGAGCAGTACTACAAACCGATGTCGTTTGATAAGGCGGCGCATTTATTCGCCCGCCGCCCGACCGAAGAGCCACGCCGACCACACCCACAGCAGGAAGTAGAACCCGTTCAGCCCCAGGATCTCGCCCACCGAGGTGACGGGGGAATGCTGCTTCCCGATGACCAGCGCGATCACCGTGACCGCCGCCTGAGCCCCCGCCGTCGCCACCATCGCCCACGCCATCCCCCGCGGCCTGAACCGCGCGATAAAGGCCCCAATGATGCCTACCATTACCACCCCGCCATACAGCCGGTCGAACGGGTCCCCCTCGACCCCGATGAGCCCAACCGCCCCGATCACCCACCCCAGCAGCACAGCCGCCGCGACCGCGACCCCGGCGGCCCACCTGTACGTCCTATCGTTCCTCATCGCTTGTCTCCTGAGTGAAGCGGAAGGCCTCCGCAACATGAGCGGATCGTTGGCGACAAGTACTTTATAATACAAAGTAAAGACACACAAGAAAGACCGAAATCAAGAAACACGACTCGAGCCACCGGGTCGGGCGCTGCCCGAGTCGCGCCATGGGTGACCAGAAGAGCCTGGACCGACGGAGGATAGCGCGGTTTAGGAGAGGAGGCCCTGCAGTCCGTGACCGGGATCGGCCAGACGCAGCCTTCGCGGGAGGTGCCCATCGTGAGCAGGCGCTGGAGGCTCAGCATCGTCAGCTCGCTGGTCTTCTACGTTGTCCTGGCGATCGTGGCCAGGGCGCTGGAACGTGCGGACAGCGGCTACGCCAGAAGCGTCGCGCAGTCGGCTGCGGATGCCGCCGCTCTCGCAGGTGCGAGTTCGTTTCTGGATGCACACGATGACGAGAGACTGGCCAGGCAGAGCGCCACCGACTACGTCCGATCGAACGAGACGGGTAGAGTAATGTTGGCACCGGAAGACATCCTCATCGATCTCAAGGAGGGGATGATCCAGGTTCGAGTCGAGGCTCGTGTCTCCAGTCTCCCGGCTCCGCTGGCCTGGCTCGCCGGCGTGCGACCCTCCGTCGTTACGGCTACCGCGGCGGCGGAGGCTCAGATGCCACAGTGCGTGGATACGGGCCTTAACCCAGAGGGTTTTGAAACGGTTCGGTGCGAGGGGATGATCAAGGTTTTGAGGTTGATCCCACCCCAAGACACTACCGCCGAGACACCCGCGCAGTAGTGCCGCCCCGTCGGCTCCGGCCAGAGCGGACTTGCTAGATCTGGGGTAGGGGCCGCCCATACGTGGTGGCCGAGGCCACGCCAAACGCCACCGGCTGTCAAGCTCAGTGGCATCGGATATCCAGGGCCGCGGGGTAGGGGCCGCCCGGCCGTCGCCTCGCTTCGGCTGCAAGTCCACATTCAGCCGCGAGGACGACCCGTGAGGGTGAGGCCGGCGTGTCGCAGAATGGCCTCGGCGACATCCGACAGGGTCGATTCGGTTTCGTCGGCGAAGAATATCTCGTCGATGCCCTGATCACGATATCGACTACGAACGGCATCGTGTGAACTGGGGAAAGGGTAGTAGATAACGGCGTAGAAGTGAGCATCGGGGTGGACGTCTCGGAGGCGGCTCACCTTTTGAGTGATCTCGTCGCCTCGTTTGTGGAAGTCCCTTGGCGATTCGAAGCGCTTCACATCGACGCCCACGCGCACGGGCCCCGTCTCGGGAAACGCGGCATCGAGTTCGAAAGCGCCGCCTGGATGCTTGAACTTCCGCTTTTTGAACGGACCGTCGGCGCTGTAGGAGTTCAAGTGGCGGAGAACCTCCTTCTCCCAGCGCCCCTTGCCTGCGCGCATCTCCTTATCCACCCACCAGAAGTGGTCCAGCAGCATCAGGGCCGGCACGGCGAGCTCTTTCGGGAGAAGTGGCTTGATGTAGCCCGCAAGCGCGTAGGCTGTGTTCTCGCGGACCGGTGTTCTGTAGGAGTTGAAGTCGATCCCGAGATCCCGTTCGTTGTGCTCGATCAAGGCCACCATTTGGGCACGGCTCGGACAAAAGGGTCTCTTACTCCGGGGTGATCAGACGCACCTCCCGACGAAGCCGGCGCCTTCCAGGACGCGCGCAGCTTCTCCGGTTCTCAGCCACTAGCGTTTTCAGCGTCGTTGAGCGGGCTTGCGACCGGGTCCCCGAGCTCAGATCTGAGCAGCAGGAGGAAGCCGCCTGACCGGCGACCTTCCGTCCCTGCCAAGCCTAGGGGGAGACGTGGGAGGCGGGCCGGCTATGCTGACATAACGATTCGTGGACCAGGCGCGACCGCCAGGCCACGCGACATCGCACTGCGGAATACGGGTGACTCCCGCGACCTTCTGTCCCCGCTAGGCCCTTCCCCCAGGACGGGGAGAGGGGAGGCGGACCCCGGGTTGCCGGTACGCTCTGAGCAGGGGTGTGAAAAACTCCCGCGACCGACTGTTTCTTGCGGAGTGGAGCGGGAGTTGTTTCACTCCCCTGCCCAGCCAGCCAGAACCTATCCTTTGCCAGCCAACTGGTCCTCGAACGCCTGCCCCTCCTCGAACGCCGCCCGCAGCTTCGGATGGCGCCGCCACAGGTACGACCCCATCGCCCCCGCCGCGATGATGTTGCCGATCAGGATGCTCCACCACGGGATCACGGTGAGCAGCCACTGCGCGACGATCGCGAGGACGCCGATGAAGAAGGTCTCGAAGACCACGAACAGCATGATCGCGCCGAGGATCAGCGGCATCGCGTAGTCCTCGGCCTCCTTCACGATCGCCGCCGCGATCAGGCCCGTGACGAAGAACGCGAGCACGTGTAGCCCCGAGTAGCCGAGGATCGTGAGCGCGTCGGTCTGCACCTCCGCCACGCTGCGAGCGCCGTGGAACAGGACCGACCCCAGCGCCCCGGGCGTGAAGAGCAGGCGGCCGAAGATCGCGTCGATGAGCAGGAACCAGACGGCCACCGCGCCCGCGCCGATGAGCCCGCCGTAGAGCCCCTCGCGCAGGACCCGGTTCTCGTCCAGCACGGCGCGCCAACTCACGCGCCGTTCCGGTCGCAGCAGCGCGAGCGTGGCCATGAGCGCCATACCGGCCAGGACGTTGCCCACCAGCACCTGTGGCCAGCCGAGCGCCGCTACCACGTCCACGCCGGTCAGCCACAGGCTGCCGTAGAAGGTGACGTCGAACAGCAGGAAGCCCAGGATCCCGCCCAGGAGCACGCCGGGCACGGTTTCCACCAGCCGGACGAACCACGCGGCGCCGATACCCACCAAGAGGAAGACCGCGTAGTGCAGGGCGGTGAACAGCCCTATCTGCGACGGGGTCAGCGAGACCTGCTCGCTGCCCGTCACGGCGGCGGCCAGGAAGGCCGGCGTGAAGAAGGGACGGCCCTGCAGGCCGTCGATCACCAGGAACCACAGGGCGAGCGTGGACGCCCCCACGAACCCCGCGACGATTCCTCGGAAGAGCAGCTTGTCTGCGGCGCGACTCATGCTCGCTGGCCTCCGGTTACTCCGAGACGTTCGGCCCCACCTCGGCGTGGTCGGACAACCTACGTTCGGCTCGCATCTCTCGCACCAGGAACGTGGCTATCCAGATGCCGACGGCGATGGGGATGGAGGACAGCAGCACCCCCGCCCAGAACATCCCCGTCATCAGCTCGGGGCGCATTAGCTAAAACTCGGTGAGGACGGCCATCACCAGGATCACCGCCAGCGGCAGCGGCGCGATGACCATCCACTTCAGGCGCTGCGGCTCGTAGCGCAGGTGCATGTAGTAGAGCGCCACGAGCAGGGCCTTCCAGAGCGCCAGGAAGACCAGAAGGATGACCTGCACGTTCTTGGGAAAGCCGAAACGCAACGGGATCAGCACCTCGATCACCGTCAGGACCGCCAGCGTGCCGAATACGACCATGTAGGCCTTGATGCTCGCTCCGCCCGTGTGCGCTGCCGCGTGTTCCATGCGCCTCCTCAGTCGAACAGTCGAAACTCTATCGAAAACCGTGGCGGCCCTCCCGGATTCTCCAGCCGGGAGGGCTCCATCCTCAGATCAGATAGACGATGGTGAACAGGATGATCCAGACCAGGTCCACGAAGTGCCAGTACAGGCCGGTGATCTCCACCGCGCCGTGGCTGCCCGCGGTGTACTTGCCGCGGAAAGCCTGGATCACCAGGTACCACAGCGCCAGCACGCCCATGAGCACGTGGAAGCCGTGGAACCCGGTCATGGTGTAGAAGGTCGTGCCGTACAGGGGCGCGCCCTCCGCGCGGTAGCCCTCCACGGTGGGCACGAATCCGTGCCCGGAGAGTTGGATGTATTCGTATACCTGCACGCCCAGGAAGGCCATGCCGATCACCGCGGTGGCGATCAGCCACATCTTCAGCTTAGCCTGGTCGCCGCGTTCGATGCCGGCGAACGCCAGCACCATGGTCACGCTGCTGCAGATCAGCAGGAAGGTATTGAACGCCGTCAGCGGGACGTTCAGCACCACCCCCGGCTGCGCGAACATGTCCGGGTGCGCCCCGCGCAGGATGATGTAGCCACCTATCAGGCTGGTGAAGAACATCACCTCGGACAGCAGGAACACCCACATGCCGAGCTTCATGTTGTAGACGCCCATCCCCACTTCGGTGGCGTCCATTCCTCCTCGGTCCAGCGCGGCCGCCTGTGTCGTCATCGTCCCCTCCTCACTCTGCGTACGCCGGCTCGGAAGCCGGGGCCGCGTGACCGGGTGCGTTCTGGGGCCAGTAGTCGTCGGCCGCGTCGGGGTGGCTGTACTCGTAGGGCCCGCGATACACCGTGGGCGTACGCTCGAAGTTGCCGTGCGGAGGCGGCGACGGCGCCGCGGTCCACTCCAGCGAGTTGGCGTGCCACGGGTTCTGCGGCGCTTCGGCGCCCTTGAACAGGCTGTAGATGAAGTTGAAGGCGAAGATCACCTGCGTAGCCACCAGCAGGAACGCCGACCAGCTGATGAACACCTGCAGGCCCTGGAACTGGGTCAGGAACTCGTACTGCGTGAAGTCGTAGATCCGGCGCATCATCCCGGCGATGCCCAGGTTGTGCATCGGGAAGAACGTCAGGTTGAAGAACAGCAGCGTCAGCCAGAAGTGGATCTTGCCGAGCGACGAGTTCATCATCCTGCCGAACATCTTCGGGAACCAGAAGGTGATCGCGCCGAAGATCGCGAACAGGCTGCCGCCGAACAGCACGTAGTGGATGTGCGCGACCACGAAGTACGTGTCGTGCAGGAAGATGTCCACCGGCGTCGACGCCACGAACACCCCCGACAGCCCGCCGATCACGAACATCGCCACGAACGCCACGGCGTGCAGCATGGGCGTGTGGAAATGCAGGTCACCGCGCCACATCGTGCCCAGCCAATTGAACGTCTTGATGGCCGACGGTACCGCGATGATCATCGTCGTGACCATGAAGCTCATGCCCAGCGTGGGGTTCATCCCGCTCTGGAACATGTGGTGCCCCCAGACGATCCAGCCGATGAAGCCGATCGCCACGATCGCCAGCACCATGGCGTTGTAGCCGAAGACCGGCTTGCGCGACCCCGCCGAGATGATCTCGCTCACGAAGCCCATCGCGGGCAGGATCAGGATGTAGACTTCGGGGTGGCCGAAGAACCAGAACATGTGCTGCCAGAGCAGCGGCTCGCCGCCGGTGGCGACGGTGAAGAACGTCGTGCCGATCGTCTGATCGAATAGCAGCATTATCAGAGCGCCCGTGAGGACGGGGATGGCGAGCAGGATCAGGATCGCGGTTATGAACAGCGCCCAGGTGGGCAGCGGCATGCGCAGCCAGGTCATCCCGGGAGCGCGCATGTTGATCACCGTGGTGATGTAGTTGACCGCGCCCATGAGCGAGGAGAAGCCCAGCACGGTCATGGCGATCAGCCACAACTGCTGCCCCGTATAGACTCCGGTCCACTCCGGGTCCGCGCTGAGCGGCACGTACTGGGTCCAGCCAGCGGCCGAGTGGCCGCCTTCGACGAAGAAGCCCGCCATGATGATCAGGCCGGCCACGAACGCGGTCCAGAAGCTCATCATGTTGAGCTTTGGAAACGCCATGTCCGGCGCGCCGATCTGGAGCGGGATCAGGTAGTTGGCGAACACCCCCACCAGCAGCGGCATGATCGCGAAGAAGATCATGATCGTGCCGTGCATGGTTACGGCGGAGTTGTAGAACTCCGGCAGGATGATCCCCGCGTTCACCATCGTCTCGGGGAACAGGCCCGCGCCCGGCAGTGGGCGCGACGGGTCGGTCGGATACGCGAGCTGCCACCGCATGATCGCCGCCAGAAGGCCGCCGATCATCAGGAAGAACAAGCTCATGAAGAGGAACTGGATCCCGATGACCTTGTGGTCCTCGCTGAAGACGTACTTGCGGAGGAACGAAGGCTCGTGGTGGTCCTGGGCGTGCGCCGCGTGGGCGTCCGTCATTGTCGTCGCCATGGGCCTCTACGGGTGATCGTGATCGGTCGATGGTGAGGCGGTACCGACCGCCACGGGCCGCTCGGACGGGACGTCCGCCGAGGCTTCCTGATCGGGGATGTCTTCGGCGGACGCCTCCGCGACGCGCGGGCCGAGCGGCGGCCCAGCGCCCTCGCTCTGAAGCCACGCGTTGAAGTCCTCGGCCGAGTGCACGATGAGCCTGCCACCCATGCGCGTGTGGCCGGTGCCGCAGAGCTCGGCGCACGCCAGCGTAAACTCGCCCGTGCGCGTGGCCTGGAACCAGACGGGGATCTCCATGCCCGGTACCGCGTCCTGCTTCACCCGGAACTCCGGCAGGAAGAAGGAGTGGATCACGTCCTCGCTGCGCAGCGTCACCACGACGGGTCGGTCGCCCGGTATGTGGATCTGGTTGCGCTTGATGACGTCATCGGCCGTCCCCAGCCGGCCGTCCGGCCCCGGGTAGGACGCGTTCCACTCGAACTGCTTGGCCGTCAGGTCTATCGCGTAGGCGTCGGCCGGGATGTTCGCCTGGTTCCGGATCTCCAGCCAAGGCCCGATGCTCAGCACGCCGATGAGGACGCAGAGCAGCGCCGGGATCGCCGTCCAGACGATCTCGACTTTCGTGTTGCCGTGCGTGTAGTGTGCCGCTCGTCCTTCGCGATGGCGGTACTTGAACACGAACAAAAGCAACACCGCCTCCACCACGACGAAGATCACGCCCGTGATCACGAGGATCAGGTAGAAGATCCCGTCGATCCGGTCGGCGTACGTGGAAACGGCTTCAGGAAGCCAGCCCATCGACGCTCCTTTCGGTGCCGGGTCGAGGGCGGGATCGTCCCACCCCCGAACCGGTGTTCACCAGATTCAACCGCGGTTGACGTGGCGTGCGCATCAGCGCGCGGCCGCGCCTCCGGCGTGCGCATCGTGCATCGCGACCGGATGGCCCATGCGGGCGGTGCCGGCCAGCGACTCGTCCACGCTGAAGTCGGCCGTCGCCTCGGCCTGCGCCGCGACGTTCACCACCATCTCCCGCTCGCCCAATGTCTCGTGCCAGATGGCGATGGTGTAATCGCCCGCCGGCAGCCCCTCGATGCGGTAGGTGCCGTCCTCGGCGCTCACCGCGAAGAAGGGGTGCTCCATGACCGCCACGTACGCCTCCATCCAGCCGTGCACGTCACAGCGCAGCGGGATCATGATCTCGGGCTGCGAGAAGCTGCGTGTGGAGGTCATGTTGGTCGGCTGGCTGATGTTGAAGCCGCGGTTGGCCTCGGGGCTCGCGTTGATGTTGTGGAGCAGGCCGTCGCTGTTGACGATCTCCAGGTCCTGACCGGTGCGCAGGCCCAGCACGTGCGGCACGTACTCGCAGCCGTTCTGGTCGAGGGTCGCCATGGCTCCGGCGGCGCCCCAGTCCTGCTCGGCCAGGCCCTCCTTGATGTAGACGAAGACCTCGGCCAGCCCGCCGCCGTCGCCCGCCTTCACCGGGGAGCGCATGGGCTGGCCGCCGTGCTTGTCGTTGCAGACCGGCTCGTCGCTCATGTCGATCATCTCGGGAGCGGGGACAGCGCCGGTGAACGTGATGGTGCCGACCACGGCGCCGGTCGTCGCCGGGTCCACCGCGGGGGCGGACGCCGCCGCGTCATCTCCGCCGTCGTCGCTCGCCGCTCCGCCGGAGCCCGCGTCGCCTCCTCCGCAGGCCAGCAGGAACCCAGAGGCGCCCGCGAGCGCCATGACCCTGAACGGATCGAAAGACTTCCTCATGTGCCGATTCTCCATCGCTGTGTGACTGACACGCCGGCCCCCAGAAGGGGGGCGGCGCTGGTTTCAAACGGCGCCCGCCGGCGCCGGGTGCGCGTCCTCGCTCGTCGCGCTCGCGCTCTGCGCGCGCCGCACGATGAGCAGACCCAGCAGGGCGGACAGGACCGCGGCGATCACCGGATAGGCGTAGGTCGACGCGGGCGTTGGCTCCGTCAGGTGAACATAGTACCAGGAACTGATCGAGCCGCGCGTGCCGGCCTCGCCGTTGTTGCCGTCCCAGACGCGGAACGCGACCGGGATGGCTTCGCCCGTGACGAAGCTCAGGCGCCGATCATCGTCGCCGGCGTCCAGCGTCCGGCGCATGACCAAGCGCCACTCGCCGTCGTCGAACTCGGCCTGCGCGGACACGTCGCCCGCGCCCAGCGACTCGGTGTCGGCGAGCCCCCTGCCGAACGCCTCCGAGACGCCGTCCGCGGCGTTCCATAGCCAGGTGTAGGCCGGCCGACGGCTATCGCCACCCAGGAAAAAGGGCAGCTCGCGCCCGTCCGGCATGACCGCCGGGAACTGTACCGACAAGGCGTCCGGCAGATCCGGGCCGGCGGGCTCTCCCTCGACGGGCCGCATGCTCGCTTCGACCAGCTGCCGCCACGCGTCCCAGATGGAGTCCGGGCTCTGGGAGGGATCGTGCCAGGATAGCCTGAGAGCGAGCTCCCGGCCGTCGTGCGCGGCCTGCACCCAGACGCCGTCCACCGACGGCGCGAACCAGCGCGGCGCCACCAGGATCTGGCCGACCAGCGGCACCCAGAAGCGCTCGTAGCCGGCCCACTCAGCGTCGCCCGGCGAATCCGGAAGCGCGCCCTCGGCGAGGTCCGCGCGGATGACCTCGGCGGGCTCCGGGAAGGTCTCGGGACCCAGGCTGCGGACGTAATGCGCCAGATTCCAGAGTTCCTCTTCGCTGGCGACGCCCGAGGTGATCAGATCGCTCGAGGACGGCATGGGCGTGCCGTCCAAGCCGGTGCGCAGGCGCCGATAGATGTCCTCGACGGTGCCGCCGCCGTTGAACATCCACGGCTCGCTCAGGTCGGCGGGGCGAATGGGATCGTCGTTGTCGTCGGTCATGTCCGGCGCCGAGGTGCCGTCGCCGCGGCCCGCATCGCCGTGGCACTTCCAGCACTCGACCCGCTCGAAGACCTCGCGGCCCGCGGCGATGCCGTCGGCTCCGCCGCCCAACGGTCGCCCGAGGTCCAGCGCCTGGGGCGTGCCCTCGGTCTCGAAGAAGCGCGAAAAGGTCTTCAGGTAGTCGACCAGGGCGTCGCGCTCGTCCCGCGTGAGGCGTTCGCGCCAACCCGGCATGGCGGTGCCCGGCATGCCGTCGTCGATGACCGCGAGGATGTCCGCGTCGGTGGGCAGGCCGCCGCTCTCGGTCGTCCGGATCTGGTAGAGGGCCTGCGTGAAGTCCCGGGGTCGCGGCAGCATGTACTCGGTGCCGTAGCCCTGGCCGTCGCCCTCGACGCCGTGGCAGCCGGAGCACCACTTGTCGTAGGGCGCCTTGCCGGGGTGCTCGGCGTCCTGGGCGGCCAGCGGGGCGGCCAGCGCGATGGCCGCCGCGACCAGCCCGGCGGAGGAGACGAAGGCGCGCATCAGTGCTCGCCCCCTTCCTCGTCTTCTTCCCACGTGCGCGGCGAGTGGCCCGCCTGCTCGTACATGAAGACGATCACCGACCAGATCTCATCCTCGGTCAGGAAGTCCTCCCAGACCGGCATCGCGGAGTGCCACGGCGTGCCCTCGACCGGCAGCCCCGGGCCCCCCTTGGCGACGCGCCAGAACACGAAGCTCTCGGTGAGCTGGGCGATGGTGCCCACGTCGTCGAACGACAGCGGCGCGGGGTTGAAGCCGCGCGCGTAGTGGCCGTCGCCCGCCAGCGCGTCGCCGTGGCACGGCAGGCAGTTCTGGTAGTAGACCCGCTTCCCTTCCTCGTAGTCCTCGGAGATCGACCCGTCGGCCCGCAGGGGATTGTTCAGGCCGGCGAGCACCATGGTCCGGCCCCGGAAGTCGATCTGCGAGGGCGGCGCGGGGTGGATGGACCGCAGCGTGGACGGCGCCGCGACCGTGGGCCGCACCTGCAGGAAGACGAACAGCCCGATCAGCAGCGGCAGCGCCACCATCAGGATCGAGCGCAACGTGCGCCGCTCGGGCAGCACCATGGTCTCCTGGAACGGCCGCTTGAACTCCGCCCAGCGCTCGTCGTTCCAGCTGGCCAGGATCAGCACGCCGGCGAACACGGTCGCGAGGTACTGCAGCACCACGCTGTTGGGCACGGGCGCGCTGTCCATCCCCAGTAGCGGCGGGATGTAGACGATGCCGAAGTCGATCAGCAGGTAGGAGCCGACCATGATCGCGACCGCCGCGCCGAGCGGGTGCTTCAGGTAGCGCATGTCAGCCCTCTTCCGCGAGCAGGTCCACGAGCGCCTCGAGTTGCGCCGCCGACAGCGACTGGCCGAACGCCGCCGGCATCATCCCGCCCAGCGCCTCGAAGCCGGGCGCCAGATCGGCCGCCGGGTCCAGGATCGCGCGGCGGATGTAGGCGCGATCCCGCGTGGCGCCCAGGCCGTCCAGCGCGGGGCCGACCGCGCCCCCCTCGCCGCCGAGCTGGTGACACGCGCCGCAGCCCGCCGCCGCCCAGATCTCCGTTGCGTCCGTACTTCCTCCCGCGATCGCGCCGCCGCCCGCCGCCGCGGCGGCTCCGTTCGGCGCGTCGGCCGCCTCGCCTGCGGGGTCCGCGCCGGCGCCGACGTCGTCGGCCGTCACGTCCACCGTGCCGCCCAGGCTCTCCAGGTACGCCACCAACGCCCATATCTGCGCGTCCGACAGCGTGCGGCTCATGTCCGGCATGATCGGCCCGAAACCCTCCACCACGTAGGCCAGCGGCTGGACGAGCGCCTCGTGCAGGTAGGTCTTGCAGTCCTTGCCGGTCTCGCGGGCGGCACAGCGCGCGCCGATCAGTCCCGTTCCGGCGTGGTCGGTCAGCAGGTTGGGCGCCCGCGTCCCCAGGCCGTGACAGGCCACGCAGCCGCCCGCGCCCTGGTACAGATCCTCGCCCGCCGCGACCAGCTCTTCGGCGGAAAAGTCCGCGCCCAGCGTGAGTTCCTGAGGGACCTCCGACTCTATCTGCGGGATGGCCGAGGCGAGCACCGTGTAGAGCGTAACGGTCCCCAGAATGACGGCCAGGATCTTCAGGTTGGTCAGCAGCATGGTCGCCTCACTGCCCCCGCGCGGGATCGGCGTTGGCGCCGGCGAGCGCCACGGCACCGCCAGCGTCGGCGCGCACGTCGGCCAGGACGGGCTTCTCCACCAGCCCTCCGAGCCAGAAGATGAACCCGATCAGCCCCAGGAAGATCAGCACGCAGGCGGTGATCACCTGGGCGGCGAAGCCGAGCGCCGGGGTGGCGGCCCACTCGCTCGTGTCGCGCATCACCTCCCAGATGTGCCAGTGCTGGCGTATGCCGCTGCGCGCGAAGCCCATGAGCCCCATGAGCCACGTGAAGGTCACGGCCAGCACGAACAGGGCGTACTGCGAACGTGGCGGCATCTGGCCCCAGCGGATCGCTCCCCGCGACTCGGCGCCCCTGCCCATCGCGAAGTCGATGGCCACCACCACCACGATCGTGATCAAGACCGCCAGGACCTGGTAGACGCTGAAACCGATGCGCTGCACCGCGGGGACGAAGTAGCCGTAGATCCCGTAGAAGAGCACGACCGCCGATGACACCAGGAACACCATGCCCTGCACCCTGGTGCCCGTCTTCGCCCACGGGACGACGGGAGTCTTGTTGGCGCGGCGGTAGAGAAGAAACGACAAGAACGTGGTCAAGATCATGAGGTTGACCGCCGTGTTCTTGGCGCTCATGACCCCCAGCACGCCCAGGAACGGGTGGTGGCTCCCGCCCATCGCGGCGAGCTCGGAGCGGCTCGCGATCATGGTGTGCGGCGTCGCCCACACGATCACCCCCAGCACCAGCACGAGCAGCATCCACTTGGTGTAGGGCGCGAAGCGTTCGGCGCCCGGGATGCGCTGCATGCCCACCCACAGGTAGTAGTTGCCCGCCAGGAACAGCACGCCGATCAGGAACGCCTGGATGATCCACAGCCAGCTCATGAACCCACCCATCATGGTGATGCCCATCTGCTGGTTGTACTCGTAGATCTCGCGCCCCAGGTAGTAGCCGGCGAACGGCAGGATGATCAGCGCGCCGATGGCGATGATGTTGCCGACGTAGCCCATCCAGTCGTAGTGCGCGCGCTCCTCGTCGGTGCTGGCGTTCAGGAAGCGGAAGGCTGCGTAGGCGCCGACGATGGCGCCGCCGAACACCACGTTCGCGATGATCCGGTGGATGTTGATCGGCATCCAGGTGGGGTTGACGATGGCCGACCACACGCCGATGTCGCCCGGCGGCGTGTCCGCCGTGACGCCCTCGGCGGGGCTCATCATGTAGCTCAGCCATGAGTCGGCGATGAACATCACCGCGGTGCCCCACACATTGAGCAGGATGCCCATGCCCCAGTGCGCCATCTTCGCGCGCCCGGTGCTCCAACGCTCCCAGCCGTAGTAATACAGGTACAGCGTGAACGACTCGAGGAAGAACAGGCCCAGGTAGAACCACACGGAGATCTCGAAGATCTCCATCATGTGGGTCCAGAAGCGCGGGTAGATGATGACCAGCGCGAAGCTCAGGATGGCGCCCCAGATGGCGGTGGCGCTGTAGGCGATCAGCAGCAGCCGCGTGAACTCCTTGGCCAGCCTGTCGTAGCGCTTCTCGCCGCCGAACATGCCTATGGCTTCGGCGACCACGGCGAACATCGGCACGCCCAGCACGAAGGCAGCGAACATCAGGTGGATCTGAGCGGATACCCAGACCACGATGCGGCCGCCGACGATGGGGAAATCGCCGTACTCGCGGCCCGCAGGCGCGGCCGTCTGGGCCCAGGCCGGTTCGGCCAGCGCGACCCCGACCGCCACCAGCGCCATAGCCCCGAGCAGCGCCGCCCAGCCACGCCACCTGCCACCGCCTCGGATCATCGGTCCCCCCTCATGAAGAAGGGCATCCGCTTCGAGAAATCCACGGGCATAGACCGTCGCACCTCGTCCATGACTTCGGTGGTCACGCGCGTGTGGCCACGCGCGCGCGCGAAAGATTCGACCCTCTGCGACACCACGCCGCGCACGAAGCTGGGGGCGCGCGCGATGCGCTCTCGCGCGTCCTCATCCCAGGGCAGCTCGCCCTCGAACGACGCCCCGTAGGTGATCGTGCGCTCGGGCTCCACGACCGCCGCCTCGCCCGTGGGCTCGTAGGCGCACGATTCGTCGGCACCGAGCAGGTCGCCCGTGTCCGCAAGCGCCCGGGCGCGGCAGCCGCCGCACACCCGCCGGTACTCGCAGGCGCCGCACTTACCGCCGAGCTCGCCCCCGCGCAGCGCGTTGAGCGCCGGCGACCCGAACCACACGTCGGCGAACGACTCGGAGCGCAGGTCTCCCGCTACCACGGGCGCGTACGGGCAGGGGGTGAGCTTCCCTTCCGGCGTGATGCGGCAGTAGTGGATCCCGCACGGGCAGCGCGTCTCGTAGCCCAGCAGCGGGGAGTCGGGGTCACCCTCCGTCACGTGTCGCATGAGCTGGGGCTGGCACTTGGTGCGGACCATCATGCGCCCGCGGTAGCGCCGCTCCAGCTCGACCACGTCCAGCAGGACGGCCTCGTTCTCCTCCGGGGTGAGGCCGCGCATGCGCTCGCCGCGCCCGGTCGCCACCAGGAAGTACAGGTTGAAGCTCACCGCCCCCGCGTCGGCGGCCCACTGCGCGATCCGGCCGATCTCTGCGCGATTGCCGGCGGTCAGCGAGGTCTGGACGATGAAGTCCAGCTCGGCCTCGCGCAGCCGTCCTACGGCGGCGAGCGTGTCCTCCAGCGCCCCACCTCCGTGCCGGAAGCGGTCGTGGTAACGGGCGTCGAGCGAGTCCACGCTGATCGCCACCCCGCGCACGCCCGCGTCCTTGAGCCCCGCGATGCGCTCCTCGGTCAGCAGCGTGCCGTTGGTGCCCACGACGACCGTGGCGCCGCCGCGCGCCGCCTGCCGGGCGATGTCCTCCAGGTCGGGCCGCAGCAGCGGCTCGCCGCCGCTCAGCACGAACATCGGAGCCGGGTTCACCGCGAGGATCTCGTCGGTGATGCGGAACACCTCGGCGGTGTCCAGCTCCGCGTCTTCGGTATGCCAGGAGCCGGCGGCGATGTAGCAGTGAGAGCAGGCGAGGTTGCAGCGGCGGGTGAGATTCCAGGCGACGACGTGCGGAAGGTGCCCCGCCCGCCGCGCATGGGCCTCCGGCGCGGACGCGACGCTCTGCCCGGTCCAGGGAAGCAGTCCGTCTGAGCCGGTGTCTCTCCCGGTGGGGAGGTCCAGCACGGGGAGACGTCCCATCACGCCGGGATAGGGCTCAAGCCTTTTCCCCTTCTTCCACCCCGCCCCCCTCAGTCACGAACATCTCCATCGCGCGCCTGGCTTCCTCCGGCGACGCCAACTTGAAATCCACCGGGCACTTGTCGGCCTGCGCCTCGATGTCCCGGATCGGGCAGCGCGTGACGCCGCTCGCCTTGGCCTCTTCGATGAACGCGCGCATCTCCTCGCTGAGCCCGTCCACGCCCTCGGCCGCCGCCTTGAGCTGCTTGGTCTGCAGCTCCTTGAACATCACCAGCATGGTGTCCAGGTCGAATTCGTCCGCCTCGATCATGGCCTGCTTGTTATCGTCCATGATGGGCGTGGTAACGCGCCAGTGGCCGTGCCCGCGGGCGAACTTCTCCACCGTGTTGCGGGCCAGCGGCCGGGCGATGAGCGGCACCTGACGCAGCCGCCCGAAGGCTTCGGCGGTCCACACGATGGCGTCGCGCTCGTCGCGCTGGCGCTGCTGGATGGCGCCGGTGTAGGGGCACTTGGCCTCGACCGGCGGCGCCTCGTCCAGGCCGTCCGCGTCGTGTCCTTCGACGACCGTCCGCTTCATGGCCTGCTCGGCCTTGACCTCGGCGAGCGCCAGCTCCTCCGCCGTGCCGATGCCCATGATGAGCTGCATGTGCGTGGGCAGCAGCTTGCGAATCGCCTCGTCCAATCGCTCGCCGGTGACGACGGGCAGGTCCTCCTTCGACGGCGCGGCCACGGGGCCATGCGGCCCGGCCGTGACCTGCATGGGGATGTCGTGACCGTTGGCGATGGCGCCGCTGCCGTTGTCCGCGGCCAGCTTGCCGAAGCCTTCGTCGACGAACGCCGCGGCGTAGATGCTGCCCGGGCCGTGGTGCTCCAGGACGAATTCCTCCACCGCCTTGCGCGCGATGCCGAGCGCGAAGGGCGGCACCCGAAGGATCCTGACCTCCGCCTCGGGAGCCCACTCGAGCCCCTTTTCGCCGTCCTCTTCGATCCAGGGGATTTCCTCGGGCCGCACGTCCGTGGTGCCGATGAGGAGCACGTTGGTGGGGGCGAGGCGCACCAGGTTTTCCGCCTGCGAGCCCAGCTCCGTGCCGTCGATCCGGTGCGAGCCATGGCGGGCCAGAACCAGCAACGACGGCTCCACCTCCTCCGCCCACTGCAGCACGACCTGGAACGGCTTGCCGATCAGGATCTGGGTCTCGACCTCGACGTCGGGGTACTCCTCGGCCATCACCTGGGCGCGCCTGACGTTGGCCTGGCAGAGCCTGAGCAGGCCCTTGTCGATGATGTTGTTGTGGAGCTCTTCCTGCTCCTCGAACTTGAAGACCTTGGACGCTTGGACGGACAGCACGTCCTTGATGTTGTTGAAGACCACGTGGTGGTATTCCACGTCGAACGCGCTGCACACGTACAGCTTGGCGCCGTACAGGCGGGCGAGCTCGAGCGCCACCCTCATGCCCTTGTAGCCGTACGCGGAGCCGTCCACGCAGACCATGAACGAGCCGCCCTCCAGCGCGCGATCGTCGCGCACCACCAGCACGTCTTTTTCGATGCCACGCAGCGATCGTCCGACCACCCCGCCGAGCTGGCTGAAGTGCTGCCGGCCGAGTCCGTGCGCGCCCATGACCACCAGGTCGTAGTCGCGCTCGCTGGACCCGGCCACCTTGTCGTCCTGCTCTTCCTCCTCGGCCACCAGCTTGCCATCCGCGCCCATCAGCACATCGGAACGTGCGCGCTCTCCGCCGTCGTACTTGTCGGCGATGTTCGGATCGAAGCCGATCAGGGAGGGAAGGCGACCCTGGCCGCGGTTCGCCTCCTTGGCGATCTCCTCGTAGTTGATACCCTCCAGGAGCTGGCGGGTGAGCGGTACGCCCGCCGCCTTGCAGCGCGCGTCGACCTGGTCCAGGAAGCTGTCCGAGATGAGCTGCAGCCCTTTCTCGATCAGCTTGTCGTGGATCTTGCGCTGCCGCTTGATCTCGGCCGGCTCCTGGAACTGCGCGGGGAGGCCGACCTCGAGCTGGCGAAACCGCACGTCGTGCAGCCGGGCGGCGTAGACGTGAGTACCCGTGATGCGGCCGTCGGAGCTGCGGCAGACCTCGATGGCGCGGTCCACCGCGATATCCGATTCTCGCGAATTGTCTACGGGTACCAGGACTTCTCGGTAGAGGGCAGACATCGCCTTGCGGCATCTCCGTCGCGCTTGGGACGTATACGCCATGCGGCGAGGTGGCATGGGACCGAATCGGGCGCGGCTCTCCGCGCCAATCCTCGGCGCCCCCTCGGGGCGCATCGGCAGGTGCCACCCTGTCAGATGATGCAGCGGTCAGCCCCGTGGCCAACCGCTGCATCGTTCGTCGCCGCTACGGCGCGTGCAGCTTCTCGAGCCGCCAACTTCTAGACTGAACGGCGGGCGGGCCGCCGTGCGCAATCCGATTACCGGTACCTACATAGCCGTACTGAAGGCGCGAGTATAGGCGCTGTCGCGGCCGAGTGTCAAATGGCGGGCCGCGGGCACGGGACCGCCGTTTTTCACCTCGAACGGAGGGGGCTCGGAAGCGTTTTCCGGGGGCCCGGTTGCGGCACCTTGACCGCGCCGTCCAACGCGCGCGATTGTGGCCTGGTCCGCGCTCGGAGGCGCGGAATGCAGGGTGAACGGGAAGCGGGAGCTACGCTTGAGCGGCGCAGGCCATGGGTCGCCGCCGGTCCGGGTGCTCGTGACCGGCGGGACCTTCGACAAGGAGTACGACGAGTTGCGGGGCGCGCTCTACTTCAAGGGCACGCACCTGCCGGACATGCTGGCGCGCGCGCGCAGTCGGCTGGACGTGGCGGTCGAGACCCTGATGATGATCGACAGCCTCGAAATGACCGACTCGGATCGGAATCGGGTCGCCGCCGCCGTGCGGGACTGTCCGGAGAAGCATGTGGTGGTCACGCACGGCACGGACACGATGGTCGATACCGCGCGCGTCATCGCCGAAGCCGCGCCGGACAAGACGGTCGTTCTGACGGGGGCGATGATCCCCTGGGCGTTCGGCTCCTCGGACGGGCTGTTCAACCTGGGATCGGCGCTGTCCTTCGCGCAGGTGCTTGCGCCCGGAGCCTACGTGGCCATGAACGGCCGCTTCTTCGCCTGGGACCGCGTGCGCAAGAACGCCGAGAAGGGCGTGTTCGAGGAAATGTAGGCGGCCCCGCCGAGCTGCCTCAGAGGTCCCACCCCGCGCGCGCCAGGAAACCGAGGTTGATCAGCACGGCGATCAGCGCCAGGGTCCACAACCCCCGTGGGAGCGTCGTCGTCTGATCCAGCCCGAAGGCGCCCCCTATCACGCTCGGAAGCCTGAGCGCGTGGAGCGCCCAGATGGCCCGCGGAACCCACGGGCTACGGTACCGCCACAGCGCCCAGGTGACGCCGCCGGTGATGAGCGCGCCCACCAGCAGCCACAGCCCGACCGGCCCGCGGTCGGGCACGAGGCCGGCCCTCCACAGCGCCACGACCGCGGCCTCGTAGAGGACGCCCACGTGGAGGTAGACGATCGCCGCCTGGCGGAACTTCCGGTCCCGGGCCGTAGGGGCGGACGCCGGATCGCTCACATCCCCTCCAGACCCAACTCCGTGCGCGCGCGGTCCATGATCTCGGGGGTCATCTCCGCGACGCCCTGCTCCCAGGCCCACTCCGTGTAGATGCGCTTGACCATGCCGCGCACGAACGAGGGCACGTTCTCCAGTCGCTCGCGCGCCTGCGGGCTCCAGGTGACCGGTCCGGGCCGCCGTGTCGGCTCGGCGCCGGCTGGATCGCTCCCGCCAGCGGGGCCGTCCCGGTCGACGAAGGCGTCCTCGCGGCCGTCCGCCATGCTGCTGCGCACGAGCTCCATGGGCTGATCGGGGATCGCCTTGCCCCCCACCTTCACGCCGAGCCCGGACACGAGGCGCGTCTCCATGGGGTTCGTGAGCATGGCGACCTCCCGCTCGCAGCGTCCGCACCGGAACACCGCCGCCATCGTGCCGTCTCCCGGAAGCTGACGCTCCGCGAAGTCCATGACGCTGTCGCAGTCCACGCACAGGAACTTCATTCGCTCACTCGGCGGGCGAGTTCGACGAAAGCTAGAGCGGCCTCCGATTCCGGTGCCTCGGACACGATGGGTCGGCCGGCGTCCGTGTGGGCGGCGATCGCCGGATCGAAGGGGATCTGGGCCCACAGGGGAACGCCCGACTCCTCGGCGAGGCCGATGGCCGGCTCGGGGTCGAAGATGGACGTCTCCTTGTCGCAGTGTTCGCAGCGGTGGCCCGCCATGTTGGCCACCAACCCCAGGCGCCGCGCCCAACCTTCCCTGACCAGAGCGATGGACTTGCCGACCACGAAGCGCGTGACCTCGGTGGGAGTCGTCACGAGGACTACGGCGCTGGGGTCGGGGACGAGCTGCAGCATGCGCTGGAGCTTGTCGGTGCCCGGAGGCAGGTCCACCACGAGCGCGTCCAGCTTGCCCCAGTTCGTGTCGGACAGGAATTCGCGCAGGGCGCCGGTCTCCAGCACGCTCTGCCAGGCGAAGCCCGCCTGCTCCGGCTCACGCCAGCGCAGAGGGGCGTCGTCGGAGGCGAGCAGGAGATCCATCGACACCACGCGGACTCCGCCCGCGCCCACAGCCGGCACCACCCCGTCCTCGCCGACCTCGAGCCTGGCGCCGGTGACCCCCAGCATGCGGCCGAGCGAGGGCCCGTTCAGGTCCGCGTCGGCGGCGCCCACCGCGAGGCCTTCCTGGGCCAGGGCCACCGCCAGGTTCGCTGCGACCAGGCTCTTGCCGACACCGCCCTTGCCGCTCGCCACTATCACCAGCCGCTCGATGTCGGCGAGGCGTCTAGCCAGGCGGGCCCCCTGGGCCTCTACTTGCTCCAGGATCCCCGAGCCCGTTTCGTGGGCCACTTCGGCGTAGGTTCGTATGCGGCGCTCGATCATGGCACGTCCGGTTCAGACGATCTTGCGGCCCGCGGCGTCGAAAACCTCCAGGGCGTCAACAGGGCACGCCTCGCAGGTGGCGATCGTGGTGTCGGTGGCGGCGACATCCGGGTCGTCAACGAAGGTGCAGATGCCGTCGTCGTCCAGTCGAAAGAGAGCGGGGCGGTCCTCGACGCAGTCCTCGAATCCCACGCACAGGGCGCGGTCGATCCTGATCCTGAGGTCGCCCACCTGCTGCTCTTCGATGTCGCGCACGCTTCCTCCGTTGTCCGACACGTCGTCGCTCACTGCCAGAAGGTGCGGTCCGCGACCATGAGTACGAGCAGCACGGGCAGATGAATCACCGAGCCGAAGAAGACGCGGCGCGCGGAGGTGGCCGTGGGCAAAAACGCCAGCGGCAAGGTCAGGGCGAGAAAGACCAAGCCGGCGGCGAGCGCGCCGAAGAAGTAGAAGCTTCCCGTTGCGCCGGAAAGCGACGGCAGCAGCGCGACCGGCACGAGTCCCAACGCGTACAGCGCCGCCTGCCGGCCCGTGGCGCCACCGCGCGGGTCGTCCCGTCCGAGCATCACGAAGCCGCCGCGCAGGTAATCCTCGCGGTACAGGTAGGCCAGCGCCAGAAAGTGTGGGATCTGCCAGAAGTAGAGCACCGCGAACAGCGACAGCGCGCGCACATCCAGCGCCGCCCCGGCCGCGGTCCAGCCCGCCACGATGGGCAGCGCGCCGGGGATCGCGCCCACCAGCGTGTTGAAGCTCGTGAGCCGCTTGAGCGGTGTATAGACCAGGATATAGCTGAGGAGCGTCGCCGCCACGACGGCCGCGGTCACGCCGTTGACGAATACGGCCAGGTACGCGACGCCGAGCGCCGAAGCCAGGCCGGCGAAGATGGCGGCCTGGCGAGTGGTCAGCCGGCCCGCGGGCAGCGGCCGCCCGCGCGTTCGATGCATGCGCGCGTCCGGGTCGCGTTCCACCACCTGATTGAGCGCGTTGGAGCCGGACGCGATGAGCGCGATGCCGATCAGCGCGTGCAGCAGCCGACGCGCGTCGATCAGGTCCCCGCTGCCCAGAAAGAACCCCACGCCCGACGTGAGCAGGACCATGCGCGTGATGCCCGGCTTGGTGAGCGCGAGCAGATCCGCCGCCCTGGGGAGCTTCCGTGCGCCCCTCACCCGCCGCCCACCATCACCAGGAATCGAGAGACGCGGTCGATGCGCCGGCGGAGCGCCTCCCCGCCCGGATCATCGGCCAGCGTGGGCGCGGTCGCGCGTGCGTAGTCCGGGTGCCAGATCAGCCGCTCGAAGTCGGCCACAAGGCCAGGGTCGCGGACGATCGTGATGACCTCCTGGAGCACGTGGTAGCTCAGGTGGTCGAAATTGGCGGATCCGGCGATCAGCACCTCGTCGTCCACCACCATGGCCTTCATGTGCGTCATCTCGGGGATGAAGCGGAGCTCGAAGCCGTGCCGCCAGGATTCCCAGCGGATGTATCGATTGAGGTACTCGCGGTTCGTTTGCCCCGCGCCGATGATGCTCACGTCCACGCCCCGGGCCGAGGCGCGCGCCAGCACATCCGTGAACGGCATGCTGATGTATGGGCTCTGAATGCGGATCGAGCGGCGTGCGCGCTCCAGGATCGCCATCACGGGGTCGAACCAGCGGCCGTTGTCGTTGCCGTCGAGCAGGATCATGTCCATGCCCGGGAAGCTCTCGCTGACGCCCACGTCCTGCCCGTTCCAGGTCCGCTCTACGTCACGAACGAGCAGCGCGACGATGGCGGGGTCCTCGATACGGATCATCATGTCGTGCCAGGCGAAGTTGTGATCGCTGAAGTTGATGCCGCCGACGTAGGCCACATGATCATCTACGATGAGGATTTTCTTGTGGTTGCGGAAGGCGGCCCTGAGCTTGAGCAGCCCGGCGTCGTTCACGTATCTGAGTTGGGCCCCGGAGGCCCGGATTCTCGCCTCCAACGAGCGGGTCCGTGCGACGTGCCGGCGCAACGCCGGATCGAGGAGGTTGTGGGGCAGCACGACGAAGCGATCGGTCTGCGTCCAGCGATTGAAGTCGTCGACGATCAGCCGGCGATCCGGAGCGCCGCAGGATTCGAACAGCTCCGTCAGCCCCTCGCCCGCGTCACCTTCGAAGGACAGCGTCTGCACCCACACGCGTCGCGCGGCGCCCGCCGCGTCGCGTTGAAAAGCCTGGAAGAAGGCGGCGGATCCAAGCAACAGGCGAAATCGTTCCCCGTCCGCGTACGACGTCATCCACCCACGAGCAGCTGGGGAAACAACGCTATGACCGCGAAGCGGATCAGCCGCCCGAGGAAGCCCGTAGTCAAGAACATCCAGAACCCCAGGCGCAGCATGCCGGCCAGAATGGAGACGACGTAGAAGGGCGGCCAGCCCGTGGCCGCGCTCACGAAAAGGAACGGCGCCGTACCGAGACGGGAATTATCCAGGCGCTCGCTCGCGAGTTCCAGCTTCTCCCGGTGCGACTGGCGCAGGGGCATCCGGATGGCGCCGCGGCCGGCGTAGTAGAGCAGAACCTTGCCGATCATCTGCCCGAGCGTCATGGCGATCACCACCGCCGCCGTCCCCGCGCGCCCGCTCAGGGCCGCCCCGCCTATGACGTACAGCTCCGCGTTGAATATCGGGATGAAGCCACTCGCCACGCCGTAACCGAGCGTGATGAAGAAGAGCGCCAGGTGCTCGGTGATCAGGCTCATCCGGCGGCCGGACCCATTGCCCGCCCCGCCTCAGCGCGAGCGCCCGCACCGCGCCGGCAGGCACGGTGCGGGCGTCGCGGGATCGAGTGGCCCGGATTCGGCCAGGGTCCGAAGCCGTCTACGGCAGGATCGGATTGGCGGACATGTTGGCGAGCGCGAAGGCCCACTTGTCGGCCGCCTCCTCGATTCTCTTGCTCGTCGGCTTGCCGGCGCCGTGGCCGGCTTTGGTCTCGATGCGGATAACCGCGGGGTTGCCGCACCCCTGCGCGGCCTGTAGCTGCGCCGCGAACTTGAACGAGTGCGCCGGGACCACGCGATCGTCGTGATCGGCGGTCGTCACCAGCGTGGCCGGATAGCACACGCCCGCGGTCAGGTTGTGCAGCGGCGAATACGCACGCAGGTAGTCGAAACCTTCGGGATCGTCCGAGGAGCCGTAGTCCGACACCCACGCCCAGCCGATGGTGAACTTGTGGAACCGGAGCATGTCCATCACGCCCACGGCGGGGAGCGCGGCGGCGAATAGCTCGGGCCTCTGAGTCATCGCCGCGCCCACCAGAAGTCCCCCGTTCGACCCCCCTCCGATCGCTAGCTTGTCCGACCGCGTGTAGCCCTCATCGATCAGATACTCGGCGGCGGCGATGAAGTCGTCGAAGACGTTCTGCTTTCGCTCCTTGGTACCCGCCTGGTGCCACTCCTCGCCGTACTCGCCGCCGCCGCGAAGCGTAGGCTGGGCGTACACTCCGCCCATCTCCAGCCAGACCAGGTTGGACAGCGAGAAGCTGGGACGCAGCGAGATGTTGAAGCCGCCATAGCCGTACAGGTACGATGGATTCTGTCCGTCCAGGGCGAGCTCCGCCCGGTGCGTGATGAACATCGGCACCTGAGTGCCGTCCTTCGACTCGTAGAAGACCTGCTTCGTGACGTATCCGGACGGGTCGAAGTCCACGTCCGGGGCCTTGAACACCTCGGTCGCCCCCGTCGCCAGGTCGTGCCGGAAGATGGTCGTCGGATACAGGAACGAAGAGAAGGAGTAGAACAGCTCCGTGTCCTCCTCGTCGCCGGACAGGCCACCCACCGAGCCGATGGTCGGGAGGTCGAGGTCGCCCGCCGGCGTGCCGTCCATTTCGTACGCCGCCACGCGGCCATGGGCGTCGTGCAGGTAACGCGCGAGGAAACGGCCGCCCACCGGTGTTACGCTCTCGAGCAGATCCTCGGACTCCGGAATGATGGTGCGCCAGAGGTGCTTGCCCGGCTTGCGCAGGTCCACCTCGATCAGGCGGCCCCGGGGGGCGTCCAGGTCCGTGCGGATGTAGAACACCGGGCCGCCGTTGTGGACCACCGAGTAGCGCGCGTCGTTGTCGTCCATCAGGCGCAGCAGCGGCCCGTCCAGGTCCGGCGCCATCGGGTCGCCCAGGTCGCGGATCCAGAGGCGGTTCGACGAGCTGCTGCCCTCGCGCACGGTCAGGATCAGGAAGCGGCCGTCCTCGGTCGTCCCGGCCCCGAAGAGCCACTGCGGGTTGCTGCGATCGGCGTGTACGAGCACGTCCTCGGCCTGCGGAGTTCCGACCCGATGGTAGTAGATCATCTGGTTGGAGTTCGCCTCGGTCAGGCGATCGCTGCCTTCCTCGGCAGCCGGGTAGCGGGCGTAGAAGAAACCCTGCGAGTCCTTCGTCCAGCTGGCGCCGGTGAACTTCGCCCACTCCAGGTGATCCGGCAGGTCCTCGCCCGTTTCGATGTCACGGAGCTTGAACTCCCGCCAGTCGGATCCGCTGGTGTTCAGCGAGTACGCCAGGTAGCGGCCATCGGGCGACACGAAGCTGCCCGCCAGCGCGACGGTGCCGTCCTCCGAGAGGCCGTTGGGGTCCACCAGGACCCGCGGCTCGTCTTCGAGGGACTCCTGCACGTAGAGCACCGATTGATTCTGGAGGCCGTCGTTCTTGAAGAAGAAGTAGCGGCCGCCTTCCTTCCACGGAGTGCCGAATCGCTCGTAGTCCCACAGCTCGGTCAGGCGGGTCTCGATCTCTTCGCGATACGGCAGCGACTCCAGATACGCGAAGGTCACGTCGTTCTGGGCGTTCACCCAGTCGCCGACGTCGGGAGAGTCGGAGTCCTCCAGCCAGCGGTACGGCGCCAGCACCGACGTGCCGTGATAGTCCTCGATCAGGTCGCCGCGCTGTGTCTGGGGGTACGTCAGGTCGGCGGTCGCGGCCTGCCCGAGCGCCGGCCCGGCCGGCAGCAGGGTGAACGCGGCGAGCGCGAGCGCGCGCCGAGTTCGCGGAGCGGGGAGTCTCCGGTCTCTCATGATGGCTCCTGTTCCAGCACCTGAAGTGAATCCATGGCCCATGCCAGGGGGCCCGCGTACGGACCGCCGCGACCCCCAGGGGGTCGCGCGTCCTACGCGCAAAAAAGCTCCTGCAAGTCTATCGCGCGCGAGCGCGTTGCTCCAGTGGTTGCGAGTGGTGGCGCGCCCCGGCCGCCGGCGGCCGAGATCCCTGCGGCGAGCCGAACGGCCTCGTGTTCGCTGGCAACCGCAATCGCGGTCCCGTTATGTTCTGAAACCCGCCACGGCTCCCTGGGAGAGATCGATGTCACAACTGTTGGACGTTATTACCCGCCAGATGAGCGGCGAGGTCGTGAACCGGATGAGCCGCGAGATAGGGGCCGATTCGGGCGCCACCGAGGGCGCCATCGCGGCTGCGCTGCCTCTCCTTCTGGGCTCGCTGGCGCGCAACGCACAGCAGCCGGACGGAGCGGAGTCGCTGGATCGCGCGCTGGCGAAGGACCACGATGGCTCCCTACTGGACAACCTGCTCAGCGGCCTGACCGGGGGCTCGACCGTCGCCGAAGGCGGGAAGATCCTGGGGCACATGTTCGGCGGTCGTCAGCCGGCCGTGCGGCATGGAGTCGGCCGGGCGAGCGGCCTGCAGCCGGACCAGGTGACCAAGCTCATGGCCATGCTCGCTCCCGTCGTAATGGGCGCGCTGGGGCGCATGCGCAGGCAGGAGAACCTCGGCGCCGCGGACATCGCGGGTCGCCTCGGCCGCGAGCGGGACGACATGGTTTCCGGCGACTCCGCTCTGGGCGGGTTGCTGACCAACATGCTGGACCGCGACGGCGATGGGTCGGTCATGGACGACATCGGCGGACAGCTCCTGAAGGGTTTTCTGCGACCCCGCTAGGCCGAGCGCTGGGAGAGATTGATTGACGAAGATCGGCTATCTGGATGGACCCCGCCTCCGCCGCGGCCTGCTGGCGGCCTGCGAGTACGGGCAGCGCTCGCGCGGTGAGTTGAACCGCATCAACGTGTTCCCCGTGCCCGACGGGGACACGGGTACCAACCTCGCGCTCACCCTCCGCTCGATCAGCGATGGCCTGCGGCGCGAGCGCGCGGCGGCCGTCGGCGACGTGGCCAGCCGCGCGGCCGAAGCCGGCATACTCGGCGCCCGTGGCAACTGCGGCATGATCCTGTCACACTTCCTGCTCGGCTTCGCCGACGGCATCGGCGACCGCGAAGAGGTGAGCTCGCAGGACTTCGCGCGCGCGTTGCGCGCGGGCGTGGATCACGTGTACGGCGCGCTCGAGACGCCGGTAGAAGGCACCATCATCACGGTGATGAGGGCGAGCGCGGAGGCCGCCGAAGAGGGGCAGGAAAGGGACTTCTATCCGCTGCTCCAGCGCATCCTCGAGCGCACGCGGCAGACGCTCGCGCGCACGCCAGAGCTTCTCCCCGTGTTGCGCAAGGCGGGCGTCGTGGACGCCGGCGCGAAGGGCTTCGTGGCGTTGCTGGAGGGAATCGCGGCGTACGTGAACGGAGATCCCATCCTCCCGCCCAAGGAGGATTTCTCCCCCGGGCCCATCGTCTCCGGCGAGGTGGAGTACGGCGACTCGGAGCGCTACCGCTTCTGCACCGAGGCGCTCGTGCGCGGCGAGGGGTTGCCCGGGTCGCAGGCGGTCCGGGACGCGCTCGGCCGCATCGGCGACAGCATGGTGGTGATCTCCACCGGCAACCTGCTCAAGGTCCACATCCACACCGACGAGCCCGAGGTCGTCTTTGCCTGGCTGCGCGAAGCCGGCAGGCTGGTGACCCACAAGGCCGAGGACATGCGCGCGCAGCACGAGGCGATCGGTCGGGCTTCCGGGGACAGCGGCCTGGCCCGTCGCCCCGTGGTGATCGTGACCGACACCGCGTGCGACCTGCCCGACGAACAGGTGCGCGCGCACGGCATTCACCTGGTCCCGCTCCAGCTCGTGTTCGAAGAGGGCGCGCTCAAGGATCGCGTAGAGATCGATTCAGACACGTTCGCCGAGCGCGTCGTGGCCGGTGATCACCCGAGCACCTCGCAGCCGACGCCCGCGTCGTTCCTGCGCGCGTACGGCGAAGCGGCTGAAGAGGGGGAGGAGCTGGTCGTCGTGGCGCTGGGATCACGCCTCTCGGGCACGTACGCTTCGGCCGAAGCTGCGGCGCAGCGGTTCGAGGGGGCTCCCATCACGCTGGTCGATTCGGGCGGAGCCTCGCTCATGCAGGGGCTGCTGGCGTTGCGCGCGGCGGAGCTGGCGGAGGCCGCGCTACCGCCCGCTGAAATCAAGGAGCGTCTGGAGGCCATACGCGCGCGCAGCGGCGTCATGTTCACGGTGGACACGTTCGATCGCCTGATCGCATCCGGGCGCGTGAGCCGCGGCCGGGCGCTGCTCGGTTCGCTGCTCGACATCAAGCCCATCCTGGAGGTGGGCGCGGACGGCGTGGTGCAACCGGCCGGCAAGGTGCGGGGGCGCGCCAACGTGCTCCGGAAGATGGTGGATCTACTGGCCGAGCGGGTGCCGGCCGACGCCGACAAGGTTCGCTTCGGCGTCGTGCACATGGCCTACCCGGAGATCCTGGAGGAGGCGTCGGCGGCGATCCGCGCACGCTACGGAGAAGACGCGGAGGTTCTCACGGGGCCGGTGACCCCGGTAATCGCGACCCATACGGGACCCGGTGCGTGGGGGCTGGCGTGGATGGCCGAGTGACGGCCCGCGGGGTCGCACCGAGTCTGATCGGCGCGCTCGTTCTCGCGGCCGCGTGCACCGATCGGGCGCCGACGGATCCGGATCCACCGGCTCCCGCGCCCGCCACCACCTTCCAGCTTCAGCTCACCGGTACGCTCGATACGGTCTTCGACGGCGTGCCCGAGGTGATCCTGAACGTCGACGGCGATACGGGGGTGCCTACCTGGATTCTACGACTGGCGGCGGCGCCGCTCTCGAGCGAGGCTCTGGTGCTCACTCGCTCGGGCGGGCCGCCGGGTCCTGGGATCCACCAGCTGGACATCGCCGAGGAGCAGCCGACCCTGGACGCATCCCTGTTTTTCCAGGGAGAGGCCTTCGCCCCCAACTCGGGAGCGCTGGACGTGAGCGAGCGCGTGGGCGATGGCATCGTGGCGACGCTGACCCTGACGCTGATCCGGGGGGCTACGGGCAACCCCGCTCCAGGCGATGTCCTGCACGTGACGGGTTCGGTCGACGCGATTCCCTAGGTGCGGCGCCGCTCGCGGTGCATCTCGCCCTTACCTTCGTGGCCCGCTCCACGGCTTCCGCGCATGCCCCGCCGGCCCTGGTGCCGCGCCCCCGCTCGCATCAAATCGCGCGCGCTCTCACGCTGATCGTCGGTGAGGAGCTCGCGGGCGGCGTCCATCCCGGCCCGAGAATTGTCCATCATCGCGCGCATGTCGTCGCGGGTCCTCTGGCGGAAGTCGTGGAGCTTGGCCCGTTCCTCATCGCTGGGCGGCCCCGACCCACTCCGATCCAGGGCCAGTCCCAATTCCTCGCGGACGGCCTCGATTCGCTCCCGGTAAGGCGCGTTCTCGGCGCGCAACTCGTCCCGCAGCCGCTCCATCTCCAGCACCTGTTCGTCGGACAGGCCCAACTCGTCGCGGTGCTCCAGGAGCCGCTCCATGGGGGTGCCGGCCTGACGCTGCCCGTGCATTCCGCGCGGGCCGCGCTGCGCGGAGCCCGTCGCCGGTAGCAGCAGGGCAACGAATGCTCCCACCACAAGCGCTTTTCCTAGTTTCATCTTCGGATTCCTCTCTCGAATGGGCCACGCGTGCTGGCGGGAACGCGCGCCCATGTGGTTTCTACCTTCCGTTCACCCATCTGGACTCCCCGTTCCCGAAGGTCGTTAAGCGCCGCGATTCTCTTGACTGGGCAGCATCCAGCCGGTAGTACCTTCCCTACTCCAGCGGCAAGTCCGTCCTCCCCCGGACCGCGACCGCTCACCTCGGACTCGCCTATAGCAACCGTGCTCTTGACGCGCATCTCAATCCGCTTCCTGGTCGTGATGGCCGTACTCGCCGCTCCGGCAGGAGCGTTGGGCCAGGAGGCGGATTCGACCGCTGAGCGCGAGCCCGACGCTCCCCTGGAGCGTTCCGAGTGGCCTCCCGGAGAGTCGCTTTCGGCGGTTCTCCGAGACGACGACGGAGACCTGATCCCGGACCGTCAGGGGGATACCGTTACCGTGTCCGGTCGTGCGTCCGTCGGTCTCGGGGTGGTCACCAGACGCACGATGCACGTGTTCATCCAGGGTCCACGTCACGGCCTGCTGCTCACCGGAGGACCCAGGGGTGAGCCGGTCGTGGAGGGTGATCTGGTCGAAGCCTACGGCGTCCTCGGCTTCGCCGACGGCGCGAGCGGGCTGAACGTGCTAGGGTATCGCGTAGCGGCGAGGGAGCGGCGTCCTCCCGTCCCCGAGCACGTGGAGCTGGAGGCGCTGAGCGAGCCGTTCGAAGGACGCCTGATGCACGTGCGCGCGCGCGTCGCCGGCTGGCGCGAGACGGAGCTCGGACGGGCCCTCATCCTGACCTCGGAGTCCGGGCTCGAGGTGCCCGTTTTGCTGCCCTCCTCGTTCCCGGCTCCCGTCGACGTGTCGGAGGGCATGATCGTGGAGGTCGTGGGGAACGTCGGCCAGGAGGACTTGGACCCTCCGCACGACAGCGGCTACCGGCTACACGCACGGGGCCCTGGTGACATCGCCGTGATCCCCGCGCGGCGCGGCGTGGACGACCGGGTCCTGTATGCGGCCGTGGTGGTCCTGGCGGCGATGCTCTTGTGGCTCGCCACTCTGCGGCGGGAAGTCGGTCGGCGCGCGGCCGAGCTGCGGCAGTCCGAGGAGCGCTACCGGGCGCTGATGGAACAGTCCCCGGCGCCGGTGCTGGTGCACGCCGATGGCGTCGTCGAATTCGCCAACGCCGCGGCCGGCGAGTTGTTCCAGTCGGCGGGAGCACAGTTGGTCGGGCGTCCGGTGATCGATCTCCTTCCCCCCGAGCTGCTCGCCGCGGGGGAGGTGCTGGCGGAGGCCGACGACGACGGCGAAACCACCACGAGGTCGGTCGAGGCGACCATAGCGCACCCGGACGGAGCCGTGGACGTGGACGCGGTGACTACGCGCGCCCGTGTTCGGGGCCGTGACTCCGTGCAGGTGGTGCTGCGCGACATCACCGAGCGCAAGGCGCGCGAGCAGCGGCTCCGACACGACGCGCTCCACGACGACCTCACCGGCTTGCCCAACCGTGCGCTATTCCTCGATCGCCTGAAGCAGGCGATCAAGCACCGGCGGCGGCACGACCGGATCGAGTTCGCGGTCCTCTTCCTCGACCTCGATCGCTTCAAGGTGGTCAACGACAGCCTGGGGCACCTGCAGGGAGACCTGTTGCTGGAGGAAGTCGCCGAGCGCCTACGCGGAGTGACCCGCGACGAAGACACCGTCGCGCGGCTGGGCGGAGACGAGTTCGCGATCTTGGTGAACGACGTCCACGACCTGAGCGACGCCACGCGCGTGGCCGATCGGATCGGCGAAGTGCTGGCCGCGCCCATCACCCTGGCCGGCCATGAGATCGGGATCAGCGCGAGCACCGGAATAGCGCTGAGTTGGACCGAATACGAAGAGCCGCTGGACGTCCTGCGCGACGCCGACACCGCCATGTACCGGGCCAAGGACCAGGGCGTGGGCCGCTATCAGGTCTTCGATCGTCAGATGCACGCGGCCGCGATGGATCAACTCAAGCTGGAGGCCGACCTGCGCAGGGCGGTGGACAACGGCGAGTTCGGCGTGCGCTACCAGCCCATCGTCGACATCGATTCGGGCGCTCTGGTGGGCTTCGAGGCGCTCGTCCGCTGGCAGGTGAAGGACGGCGGGGAAGTCGGGCCGGGCGAGTTCATCGACCTGGCCGAGGAGACGGGGCTCATCGTCCCGATGGGCTGGTCGGTCCTCGAGCAGGCGTGCGACCAGCTACGGAGGTGGAAGGAGGAATTCCACCTGTCGGGACCCGTGCTGAGCATGCACGTGAACATGTCGGGCCGGCAGGTGGCTCAGCCGGATCTGGCCGAGCGGATAGAGGGCATCCTGGCCGACAGCGGCCTGCACCCGGAGGATCTCAGGATCGAGATCACCGAGAGCGTGGCCATGGACGAGGCGGAGTCGACCGCGGTCGCACTGGCGCGCCTCCAGCAAGCCGGCGTACCGGTGTGCATCGACGACTTCGGCACCGGGTACTCGTCTCTCAGTTACCTGCAGCGCTTTCCCTTCGACGCGCTCAAGATCGACCGTTCGTTCATCAGCGGGGGGGAGGCGACATCGAGCGTGAACTGGGAGATCGTGAACGCCATCGTCACGCTCGCCGGGCAGCTCGGGAAGAGCGTCATCGCGGAGGGCGTGGAGACGCCGGAGCAGCTGGGGTTCCTGAGGGCGCTGGGCGCCCCGCAGGCTCAGGGAAACATGATCGCGCCGGCGCTCAGGCCGGACGAGGCGCGAGAGTTCATCGAGCGATCAACCCGCGAGGGCCCGCGCTCGGCCTGGCGCCTGGGCGATGCGCTGGCGGGTACCGCCGCGGACTAGTCCGCTAAGTCCGGTCGCCTTCGCGCTTTCCTCGCTCTCGCAGTTCCTTGGCCAAACCCTCGAGGATGCTCGCCACTCCGGGTCGGGCGCGCATTCCGTGCGCGGCCCTCAGGTGGCGCTCGGCAGCGCTCCAGCGGCCCGCCCCGATCTCCAGCTCCGCGAGTTGTGCCCGCAGCAGCGCCTCGTTGCTGCTCGAGCGCAGCGGGCCTCCGAGCGCCGCTTCCAGGTGCTCACGCGCGGCTCCGGTCTCCCTTTCGTGCACGAGTAGCAGCCCCCTCACCCAGTGGTAGTACGCGCGGTGCCGGGGCGCGAGGAACGCGGGGCGCGGAGTACCCGCGAGCAGCCTGCGGGCGCCCTCGCGGTCTTCCTTGAGCAACGCCTGCCAGGCCGCGAACACGGAGCCGTAGCGCCAGTGTCCCCACACGAACGCGAATGCAGCTGCACCGAACACGGCACCGAGCGCCCAGCGTTGCTGCACCAGATTGGCGAACGCTAGCAGCGACGCACCCGTGATGAGTAGCAGCCTGGTACGCGCCGAGAACACCTGCCGCTACCTCACCCCAGGGCGTCGAGACAGCTGCGGATGTCCTTGGCCAGGCACGTGTGCGACGGCGTGTCCCGCAGCGTGTACTTGCTCGCTTCGGTGAGCCGAAGCGCCATGAGCAGGTCGAGGAAGCGGCCGATGAAGTCGCTCTCGAAGGCCACCACGAATTCCTGGTCGTCCAGACCGTAGCTGTACGTGGTGTTGAGCTTCACGTCCGGCCACTCGTGCCCGACGCGGATATGCTCGTCCATCATCCGCTGCCGGTCCTCCTGCGGCAGCGTGTACCACGCCCGCGTCTTCACGAACGGGTAGACGAAGAGGAACTTCGAGCCCTGCGGATTGATCGCTATGCGAGCGAGATCGAGGTTCATCTTGCCGGCGTACTTCTGTAGGTACTCCTCCTCGTATCGGTTCACGTAGATCGACCGCCGCGTCAGCGCGAAATACGAGTAGGGCATGCTCAGGTAGCCGCCCAGGCCGGTCCCGTTGATGTCGCTGGCCAGGGCGTCCATGTGGTCGATGTCCTTCGACGCCTGCCACAGCATGAGATCGCAGTCGCCGCGCGTGCCGACCATGGAATAGGAGTAGACCATGAACTGCTCTCCGTGCCGGCCTATGAGCTCCACGAACTCGCGCTTGTGCTCCTCGCGGACTTCGGGGGACAGCCGCCGCCACGCCGGATCGACCCGATAGAAGGCGAACCGCACGCACTCGCGGTCCTTGGTCCTCTCCTGTTCGGCCTGAATCTTCGCCCAGGCGTCCTCTCCCAGGGCCGGGCGCTGGACGTGCCCGGGCCGAACCCCGCGGGGTGCGTTGTCGATCTGATCGGTCGTTGACATTCGGTTCACCGTTCTGGCGGGGCGATCCGCCCCGGGATCCGCGTTTCAGGATTGGCCGAAACTTCCTCGAAGCCCCGCACCGGGGCAAGCCGGGGGCCCTCGTGGAGCCCCGCGGGCCGATGCCCGGGTCAGTCCAACCGCAGCTTCATGCCTACGTGGGTAGGACGAAAACCCAGGCGCTCGTAAAACGTCCGCGCGTCGGCGCGCGTCGCGTCGGTGGTGAGTTGCACGATCGCGCAGCCGCGCTCCCGGGCGCGCCGGACGGCCTCCTCCACCATGGCCTTGCCCACGCCGCTGCCGCGCGCGCCGCGGTCCACCCGCACGCCCTCTATCGTCGCGCGCCAGCTGCCCTGATGCGTGACGTAGGGAGTGAAGGTGATCTGGAGGACGCCGACGACCGCTTCGTCCAACTCGCACACGAGGAGCTCGTTGTTGGGGTCGGCCGCGATGGCTTCGAAGGCCATCGCGTAGCCTGGTGGGAGAGGGGTTTCGAAGCGCTCGCGCTCGGCGCCGAGCGGATCATCGGCCAGCATGCGCACGATGTGGGGCAGGTCGGCGGGTACGGCCCGGCGCAACGCCGGGCCGTCCGCCACGTGGGATTCGCTCAAGCCCCCGGATTCTCGAACAGGAACACCTTGTCGTCCTTTTCGTCGATACCGGTGATGTCCAGATCCCCGTCCAGATCTCGGTCGTGAATGACAGCGCACGAGCCGGCCCCGCTCGCGGCGTGGGATCTGGGGTTCACCAGGACGCCCGCGCCGTCGTTCTCGTAGATCGTGAAGCTGTTGCCGTCGTAGTCGCTGGAGACCACGTCCAGATCGCCGTCTCCGTCCAGGTCGCCGACGTCCACGGCGAGCGGGGCTCCGCCCACGGCATACGTAGCCGGTTCCCCGAGGTCGCCCGTGCCGTCACCCAGCAGGACCGCCACGTTGTCGCCCTCGCGGTTGGCCGCCACGACGTCCACGTGGCCGTCGCCGTTCATGTCACCCGTGACGATCATCCACGGCTGCCCGCCCGCCGCCCAGGT
>JBDLIA010000026.1:22500-37908 GCA_039715185.1 Gemmatimonadota bacterium | reverse complement strand
CTCCTGGCTGCGCTGCACCCAGGCCGCGACGTCGCTGGCAGACAGGATGCCCACCAGTCGGCCGTCGTCCACCACGAGGATGCGACGCTCTTTGGCGTCCTGCATGCGCTCGAGCGCGGTCGTCACGGGTTCGCGCGCGCCCACCGCCAGCTCGTCGACGGCACGCATCGCCTCTCCGACCTGGCGCGAAGGCCACGCGTCGCGCGGGATGGCCTTGACGTGCTGCAGGGTGATCAGCCCGACCGGCCGAGCGCCGTCGACCACGGGGAAGGCCTGGTGCCGCTCCGTCAGGAAATAGGAGTCGACCAGGTCGCTCAGCGACAGCGTGGGGCTCACGACGGCCGGGTCGGCGCTCATCAGATCACCCGCGGAGACGCCCTCGAGCATCGCCCGCACCACGTGCTGCCGCATGCTCATGACCGCGGCGTTGCGCAGGAACCAGCCGATGAAGATGAGCCACAGTCCGCCTATGCCGGCGCCCGCGAATAGCTGGAGCGCTCCCAGCGCGATGAGCACCAGCCCGAAGGTCTTGCCGCCGTTGGTCGCCCACCGCGTGGCCTTGGTCAGGTCCCCGGTGATCCTCCAGACGATCGAGCGAAAGAGCCTGCCGCCGTCCAGGGGAAAGCCCGGCATCAGGTTGAAGACCGCCAGCGCCACGTTGAGGAACGCCAGGTAGCGGGCCACGATCGTCACCGCGGGCGTCACGCCGAGGCTCGTCGCGACCCACCAGATCGCGCCGAAGAAGAGGCCGATCACCAGGCTGGCCAGCGGACCGACGCCCGCTATCACGAATTCGTCGCCGGGGTTCTCCGCCTCCATGCGCGTATGCGCGATGCCGCCGAAGATGAAGAGCGTGATCCCCTCCACGGGGATGCCCTTCGTGCGGGCGACGAGGGAATGTGACAGCTCGTGCGTAAGCAACGAGGCGAAGAACAGGAGCGCCCCCGCGAAGCCCATCGCGAGGTAAACGGCGCGCGGTTGATCCGGATACTGGGCCGGGAAGACGCCCCACGAGAAAGACCACAGGATCAGCACCAGGATCACGAACCAGGACACGTCGATCCTGATCTCGAATCCGAACACGGACCCTACCCTGAAGCCGTCGATGCCCATGGGTCGCTCGCTCCGTTCTGGACGAGGTGTTCGCCCGCGCTAGCGGTTGTGGTTTCGGGGCGAGCCGCGCTAGCTGGCGGTCTGCTTCAACGGTTCGACGTGGTAGTGGAGCAGCGCCCCCATGCCCTCGCCGACCTCGTCCAGCAGCTCGCCGGCGTCGCGCGGCAGCAGGTGCGCGTCTGCTCCGTTGGACCCGATTGCGGTACCGATCAGTCGGTCGGCCAGATCCGGGTCTCGGCGTTGCAGACCCACGGAAACGGCCAGCGTGCGGACGCGCCGCTCGCGCAGGGCCTTCTCGGTGGCGTCGCGACCCAGGCACCCGTCATCGCCCGGATGGCTGCGCTCCACGATCTCGGCCACGAGCGCCTCGGAGCGGCGGGACGACAGCCGCGACGCGGCCTCTTCCACGAGCTGCGTCAGGCGCGCGCTCGGCACGTCGAAGTGGAGCGATGGCTCGTCTACGCAGTCGGCGCCGCCGCCACCCGGCAGCGCCCGCCGAAGCGCGGCGATCTGTTCGGGCGTGCCGCCCAGAATCAGCGGACCGGTGCAGCCATCCGGACACAGGTCGGAGGCCAATCGGGCGACGAGTTGGTCCGCGGCCCGGTCCAGCGTGGTCTGAGCCAGGTCCGTGCCGGTCTGGCCCCGCACGCCGCTCTGCCGCGCCGCTCGCTTGCCTACCCCCATGTCCGTGAGGTCGCCGATGAAGGTATCGGCCCGCGCGTGATCGACTTCCTCGATCTTGCCGTCCCGGTACCGGTACACGGTCGCCTTGCGGCGGTCCAGGATGACCACGCGCACCGGCTGGGTCTGCTTCAGCGCGCGCATGTAGGGCGCGATGCGCAGCCCGCTCTCCCAGCGCACGAGGTCGGGCAGGGGCACTTCTACCCGGTCGCCGTGGATGAGCCCGTCGGGACCGGCGAACCCCACCCAGCCGCGGCCGCGCAGGAACGAGGTGACGCCTCCAACGGCCTCCTCGATCGCCTCGGCGGCGGCATCGAAGTCGGCACGCTCCTCACGCGAGGCGTCCTTCAGCGCGGCGCGCGCGCCACGGATACCACGTTTCAGGTTGACCCTCCATGCGTCACGCTGGGCGGGATCGTGCTGGTCGGCGTCCACGTAGACGCTCAGCACGGGGCGGTCCTGGTAGCTGCGGTAGAGTTCGACGAGTCGGTCGCGTGTGAGCACGGCTAGCCTCGGGTTCGAGCGCGATATGCCTCCTGCTCCGCCTGATTCGACGCGCAGCCGGGTTTGTCGCGCGTTTTGCGGCTAAGATCGGTCCGGCATGAAGTGACCGCCTCTGGACCACCGCCTCGGTGTGGCGCAGGCGAGAGGTCATGGTCCCTTCCTGCACACGTTGCGGTACCCCGGTCGCGGTCGGGCGTGCCTACGCCAGGTGCCGCGTGTTCGATGCGACGAACGCCTGTAATGGTACCGGGCGCCCTCCCGGCGGCTCGCACGACCGCGACTCCCTCCGCCCTACCCTTCCGGACCGCCGACGAAGCCTATCCGGCGCAGGATCCTATCCCTCTGATTCGAGGACAGCAGGGGCGATTCGCTCAGGATCCGAGCCCTTTCCACGAGGCCAGCGGCGACTCCCTCATCGCCCCCACGCTGGGCCACCGTGGCCGCGTCCAGGTACGCCCGCGCGGCCCGGAGCGGATCTCCGGCGGCCTCCGCGCGCTCACCCGCCGCCTCCAGGACCCTTCGCGCCCTAAGCGGCAGCTTCGCCCCGTAGAAAAGGTTGGCCGCGACGATCATTACGTCGACCGCCCGCAGATCCCCTGCCGGACGAAGGTCGGCTTCGGTGACGAAGAGCCGTCCCGCGGCCTCCCAGTTGGCCATGTCGGCCTGCGCGCGGAGCGCCTCTTGGTGCACCGAGTCCGCCCGCGAAGCGGCTGTCGCCATCGCGTCCCCGGACGGCGCGCGATGGATCCTCCGCAGGATGCGGTCGCGCTGCTCGGCCGTCAGCAGCGGCGAGGAAGTGAGCATCTCGGCGCTGGTTCCGAGGCGCTCCACCTCGTCCCGGTCGTCGAGGGCGTCGGCGACGAAGGCCGCGTCGAGATAGGCCTCGGCGGCCCGCTCCACGTCGCCCAGGGCGCGCGCCCGCTCGGCGGCTCGCTCGAAGGTGTCGAGCGCCTCTGCCGCTTCGCCCACCGCGTACAGTAGGTGTCCCGCGACGATGAGCCCGTCGACGGCGGTGACATCGGTCGGGGCGCGATAGCGCGCGGCGTCCTTGTACGCGATGGCGGCCCGATAGAACGTCTCGGGGTCCGCCTGCAGCTCGAGGGCTATTTGCCTCAGGGAGTCGGCGTGCGCGAGGGAATCCGCGACGGCCCGCTGCGCTGTGACTTCGCCTGGCGGTGCGCTCGCGATTGCCAGCAGTAGAATCGCCAGGATCGGCTGAGCAAGCCTCATCGTAACCTCCGGGTGGGATGTACCCGCCGCTGCGTCGTGCCCTCCCCCGTCCGGGAGCCCGATGGCCTCTATGACAGGGGAGGATGGTCGCGGCGGGTTGCCGTCAGAAGAATGCCGTTTCGTGGAGTTCCGGTCAATCGGGAGAAGCCCCCGCCCCGGGTGGGGAGAGTCGCCACGATCGATCGCATGGTATCCTCAGATGTGGCCTGGGCCTTCGTCCAACTCGATGACGAAAGCCATCCGGCCGCCTGACGCAGCTCACCAGGGAGGAGCCGGCCGCATGAGACTGCCACCCGCGTTGAAACGGCTCACGACCCCCATCGCCGGCTCCATACCGCTCCCCATCCTTGGAGGAGAGAACAAGGGTTGCAGGTGGAGTCTGGCCAGCTGGGGCAGCGGCTACGGCACGGGCAGGCGCGAGCAGGCGCAGATGCGCATGTTCGCCGCGTTGATTCGCCCCGGCGACGTGGTCTGGGATGTGGGTGCGCACCAAGGCTACGTGACGCTGCTGGCCGCCCGGGAGGTGGGGGCCCATGGCCGCGTCCACGCGTTCGAGCCGTCGGAGAGGAGCCGCCGGCTCCTTCAGCGTCATTTGAGGTGGAACCAGGTGTCCAACGTCACGGTCGAACCGTACGCGATCGGCTCCGCGGACGGCACGGCCAGATTCGGTGGCGGCGAAACCTCGAAGCAGCACAGGCTCGGAGCGGGAGAAGAGACGGTCGAGGTGCGCACCATGAGTACGCTCCTGAGCTCGGGCGAGCGCCGACGGCCGAACTTTCTGAAGGTCGATGTAGAAGGGGCGGAAGGACAGCTCCTGGAGACGGGCCGTGAAGTCCTCCCGCCGGCAGCCAGGATGGTGATCGCCGTGCATTCCCGGGCGGCGTACGAACAATGTGCCGCGGTGTTGAGAGGCGCCGGTTTCCGGATCTACGAATCTTCCAGACTCGAGCGGCGGAAAGCCGGGAGGTGGCACGGCGACGCGGACATGATCGCCTTTGGGCCGGCCTACGCAGACTACGATCGTGACATGGAGTCGATCAGGAGCCTGTCGGTTTGAATGGGCCTGGGAGGATTTGAACCTCCGACCTCACGCTTATCAGGCGTGCGCTCTAACCAACTGAGCTACAGGCCCCGCACGGAGCCCGGGTGTCCCGTGGAGGGTCCCGGAAACCCGATCCGCGCGGCCGCCGGCGTTGCCGGAGCGGACCGCGCGGAGGCCGGATGATAACCGACGATGGGGCCCGGTTCAACCTTCTCGCCGGGGCCCGGTCGCCGCCGGCGACGGGCGCGCACGGGCGCCGTCCAAGGGCCCCTACGGTGCGCGTCGGGGGCACGTCCCGTATCCTCCCGGCATGAGTGCGCCAACGGCGTTGGGCCGCCGCGTCAGCATCGAGACCCCCGAGCACGTGGCCATCGGCTACGAACTGGCGGACCTGGGGTCCCGCTTTCTGGCTCTCTTTCTGGATCTCCTGCTGCTCTTTCTCGCGCTCGCGATCCTGGGGTTCGGAGCGGGATTCGCGCTCGCCACGGCGGACGTCGCCCCGGAGGTCGCTTCCTGGGGCGCCGCCATCCTCATTCTGGCCATGTTCGTCGCCACCTTCGGCTATTTCCTGCTATTCGAGGGTCTGGGCGGAGGGCGCACCCCCGGCAAGCGGCTCGCCGGCATCCGCGTGATCCACGACGGCGGCTATCCGCTCACTTTCCGCGGGTCGGCCGTGCGCAACCTGATCCGGCTCGTCGACCTGCAGCCCGCCTTCACCTGGGTGGTGGGCGGCGCCGCCATGATGCTGTCGCCGCGCACGCGCCGCTTGGGCGACCTGGCGGCGGGTACGATCGTGGTGCGCGACCGGGTGAAGGGGACGCTGCCGGAGCGGGAGCTGCTGGCGCGCGCGGCGGCGGAGCCGCCGGTCCTGGAGCACCGCCAGTTCGAGGTGCTGTCCAGCTACGTGGCCCGCAGGCTGGCGCTGAGCGCGGACGCCCGCGCGCGCATCGCGGCGACCCTCGCAACGTCACTGGCGGACCACCTGGACGACGATGTCCCGTTGCCCGCCGACAAGCCGTCTGGCGGCTGGAAGGGCGGAAGCGACGTCCGCAACGACGCGCGCCTCGTGGCCCTCCACGCCGCGGAGGCGCCGCGCTGGCAACACCGGGGCGAAGGGCCGGTCGCGCGCAGCGCCCAGGCGGTAGCTCTGGTACGGACCCAGACCGAGCGCTGGAACTCCTACCGTGCGCTCGCGGCGCGCGCCCGGCGGGGCCTGAGGGCCCTCCCCGAAGATGACCTGACGCGTTTCGCCGGCATGTACCGCGAGGTAGCCGCCGACCTGGCGCGCGCGCGCACGTACCACGGCTCCATCGAGCTCCAGGAAACCCTCGAGCGCATGGTGGGAGCGGGGCACAACCTGCTCTACCGGCCCATCGGCCGCTCCATGAAGGCGCTACGCGCATGGGTCTCATGGGGCTTCCCGCGACTGGTGCGCAAGCGCGCGCCGCTGGTGGCGCTGTCGGCGTTGCTGCTATTCGGGCCGATGTACGCGGCCTATTCGCAGGTGCGCGCCGACCCCGAGTGGGCGCGGCAGGTCCTGCCCGTGGAGATGGTCATCCGCGCCGAGCAGGCGGGCGACCGGCTGGCGCAGGGCCGGGGCTACATCGACATGCCCGAGCCCATGATGCCGATATTCTCCACCGCGCTCATCGCCAACAACGTACAGGTCACCTTCTGGGCCTTCGCGGGGGGCATCATCGCCGGGCTGGGCACCGCGCTGATCCTGGTGATGAACGGCGTGTCGATCGGCGCCGTCATCGGGCTATACACGAACCACGAGGCGGCTTCCCTGCTGTGGGCGTTCGTCGCCTCGCACGGGGTGCTGGAGCTGACCGCCATCGTCATTTCCGGGGCCGCGGGGATGTGGCTCGGATCGGCGATCTACGCGCCCGGCCGCCGCACCCGCCTCGAGGCTCTGCGCCGGCGCGGCCGCGACGCGGTAGGTCTCCTGGGCGGCACCACGGTGCTGCTGATCCTGGCCGGCTTCGTGGAGGGCTTCGTGTCGCCGTCGGTGACGCCGAACGCGGTCAAGTTCGCGTTCGCCGGAGTCGTGGCGCTGGCGCTGCTCGCCTACCTGTCGCTGGCCGGCAGGTCCGACGCTACAGCCGACCCCGCCGCTTGACCTCCAGGTAGCTCGACACGGCTTCGGGCACCGCCTGCCCCGGCTCGGCGTCGACCACCAGCACCCCCACGCGGCGCATGCCCTCCAGCGCGACCGCACGCGCGCGCAGCAGCTCCTCGGCGGCGGCTCGGCGGTAGGCCTGCTCTTCGTCGGCCACCGCCGCGGTGGCCGCCTCCTCCAGTCCCGGGTTGCGCAGCGCGACTATCAGCGGCAGGTGGCTGGACGCGGTGCGCGCGAGCTGGCCCAGCATGGCCGCCGAGGCACGCGCGTCGATGACGTCGGTGAACAGGACGATGAGCGAACGGCGCCTGAGGTGCCGCGCGAGGTAGGTGAAGGCGAACGGGTAGTTGGGTTCCACGACGCGCGCTTCTATGCCCGCCAGCAGGTCGGCGACGCGCGACAGGCGCGGCGTCGTGGGAGGCAGGAACGAACGCACCTGGTCGTCGAAGACCATCACGCCCACGCGATCCCCGTGCGTGCGCGCCGCTTCGGTGAGCATCAGCGCGGCCGAAAGCGCGTGATCCACGCGCTCCCGGTCGTCGATGCGCTCGGTCATCAGCCGGCCCGCGTCGATCACCAGCATCACGTTCTGGCTGCGCTCGGTCTGATAGCGCCGGGCGATGATCTGCTCGCGGCGCGCCGAAGCCTTCCAGTCGATGGAGCGCGGATCGTCGCCCTCCTGGTACTCGCGCAGGCTCTCGAACGCGCTGCCCTCGCCCCACTGCCGCTGGCGCCGAAGTCCCGCCCGGGCCAGCCGGCTGCGCAGCCCCGACAGGCGGTGCTTGCGCAGGTCCTCCACGCCGGGCTGCACGCGCAGCGGCGCGGATGCTTCCTCGCGAAACTGGCGCCATGCCAGGCCCCACGGGCCGCGCACGCGTGTGTGCATGGCGCCGAACACGTGCGTTCCCCGCGTCGGCGCGCGCACGTCGTAGGTGACGTCGGCGTACGACCTCGCGGGCACGACGAGGCGGATGGAGTCCTCCGGCGTCTCCAGGTCGCGCCGCTCCTCGCCGGCGTAGGCGTTCTCCGCATCCCGGTCGCCGGCGACCCCGAGGACGGCGCGCCGCGTGCTCGCCGCGAGGTCGACCTCGCGCCAGCCCCCCACCCGCTCCAGGCCCTCCGACAGGTCGTCGGTGATCAGCACGTGCATGCGCCGGCGGGCGATGTTGCGCAGCTCGACCCGCGCCGACGCCTCGCCCATGAGTGGCAGCCGGGGGGGGATCTCCCGGTGCAGCCCGGGGGGCATCGTGCGGCGCCAGTCGACGAACGCGAGGATCAGCAGCGCCGCGTCGGCGGCGAGCGCGATCGGCGTGGACAACAGGAAGAGCGCCGCCGCCACCGCCAGCAGCCCCAGGAGCCGCCGGCTCGGGATGGGTAGAGAGCGCGCGGCGCGCACCCAGCGCGTGGGTCGGGGCTCAGGCCCCCCGGATACGGTCCCCACTAGCGGGGCGCCTCGAGGGACTCCAGCAGGGTGCGCAGCCGCTGATCGGGCGCCACCCCCTCCACCTCCGCCTCCGGGGTCAGCAGCACGCGATGGCGCAGCACCGGAAACGACAGCGCCTTGACGTCGTCGGGGGTCACGAAGTCGCGCCCGTTCAGGAACGCCTCGGCGCGAGCCGCGAGGAAGAGCGCGACCCCCGCGCGCGGGCTCGCCCCGAGCGAAAACGAGGGCTCCGCGCGCGTGACGCGCACGATCTGCGTGATGTAGTCGCGCACGCGCGGTTCTACGTGGGTGGCGCGCACCTTCGCACGGAGCGTGCCCAGCTCGGCCGCCGAAAAGACCGGCCGCAGACCCGATTGGTCCAGCCGCCGCGCGTCGAAGCCCTCGGCGTACATGTCCAGCAGGGCGCGTTCGGCCGCCTCGTCGGGGTAGCCGACGTCGATCTTGAGCAGGAATCGGTCGAGCTGCGCCTCGGGCAGCGGGTAGGTGCCTTCGTACTCCACGGGGTTCTGCGTGGCGAACACGGTGAAGGCCGCGGGCAACGATCGCGACTTCCCATCCACCGTGACGCGCTTCTCCTCCATGGCCTCGAGCAGCGCCGATTGCGTTTTGGCCGGGGCCCGATTGATCTCGTCGGCGAGCAGCAGGTCCGTGAATACGGGGCCCGGGCGATACTCGAACGTGCCCTCGGCGCGGTTGAGAACGCTCACGCCGATCAGATCCGACGGCATCAAGTCCGGCGTGAACTGGATCCGACCGAAGCGCAGGTCCAGCGACCGCGCGAGCACGCGCACGGCCAGGGTCTTGGCCGTTCCGGGGACGCCCTCCAGCAGCGCGTGACCGTCCGCCAACAGGGCGATCAGCATGTGCCGGAGCACGCGATCCTGACCCAGCACTACGCCCGCCATGCCATCGAGTAGCGCGTCCACGCGAGACTCCGTCGAGGCGGGCGGATCGTAGTCGGTCAAGCTTTCCTCCCTGGGTCGATGATGTCGTCGATGGCTCCGGCGACGTCCAGCGGGGCGCCGTCGGCGGCCAGCACGCCGGCCAGCCGCCCCGCGGGCGGCCCCATCGCGGGGTGCCGGCCCAGCCTGTCCAGGAGCGCGGCCGTCTCAGCGTCGCCCGCAGGGTGGGGCTCCCGCAGCCGCCTGGCCAGCCCGCCGATCAACAGCCGGCGCGCGGTGGTGCGGGCGCCGGCGCCGCGATACACGCGAGCGAGGGCGTCCACGTGCTCCAGCGGGGAGCGCCGCCGCTGGGGGGCCGGCGGACGCGGCGCGCCGAAGCGACGCCCGACGACGTACAGCAGGGCCAGCGCCAGGACCGCGAGCTGCGCCAGCGCGCGGCCCCGACCGGTGTCTGCCACGAAACGCCACGCGGCGTCCAGCGGTGAGCCGCCACCGGCGAAGCCGTGGTGATACTCGTCGAACCAGATCGTGTCGCCGGGCTCGGCGAGGTCGGCGGCGGCGCGCACGAAGACCACCAGGGCGCCGGCGCCGGCGCGCGCCGTCTCGTTCGAGACGAGCGTCTGGTCCGCCAGCGCCACCACCCTGCCCTGCCCGAACCGGTAGGCGATCACCACGGGCGCGCCGCCCGCAGACTCGATGATCACTTCGTGGTCGAGATCCTCCGCAAGCTCATCGAACGTGGACGCCACGTCCGGCACCTCGTTCACCCCCTCCGTCCAGGCGTGGGGCAGAGGCGCCGCCGGCACCCGAGGCTCCGCGAAGAACGGATTCGGAAACACCGGGTCGTGCGAGCCCAGCTCCAGCGACTCGGTGAGCGGATCGAAGAACCCGGGCGCATACATCAGGGTGCCGCCCGCGCGGACCCACGCCACGAGCCCCTCGCGCTCGGACCGGGACAGGCCGACCGCGCCCACGGAGAGCATGACCAGCGGACCCCGCAGCGGATCGGCGTCGATGAAAGGGGTGTGGCGCCGCTCCACCGGCAGGCCGAGGGTGACCATTGCTTGGTAGAGCGCGCCCGCCCCGTGGTCGCCCGTGAGCAGCGTGCTCGCCCGGATATCGTCGTCGGCGCGGGATCCGAGGGGCACCACGAGGAAGGTCGCGAGCGCGAACGCCACGACCAGCACGACCAGCGTGATCACCTGGCTGCGCGTCGCGTCAGCCATCGCGCGGCGCCGCGGCGTGGGCCAGGGTCACGAGCGTCTGGAACTCCCCTTGGCCGTGCGGAACGCGCCCGAAGGCGACCGCCTCGAACAAACGCACGAACGCGGCGAAGCCTCCGCCCGGGGTGCCGCCGCCGACCTCGCGCCTGTAGTCGCCCGGGGTCTTCGACGCGTGGTAGCGAATCGACCCGGCGTCCACCAGGCGACGCAGCACGCTCTGGTAGAGCGCCAGCGCCGCCTCGCGCAACCGGCCCTCCTCGGCCAGTTGCCGCGCCAGCATCTCCCACTCCGCCGGCGTCCTCTCCACCACGCTCTGCCGCATCCTCGCGGTCAGCGCGGGGCGCCGCAGGGCGCGGCTCCGCCGCCGGACGGCGCCTCCGGCCTTGTAGACCAGCAGCGTCACGGCCGCCAGCAGGCCCACGATCAGTATGACGTCCACCGCGGCGCCCCCGGGGATGTCCGCGAGGCGCTCGAACAAGCCCGAGATCAAGCGGCCGATGGCCGCCAGGATCCGCGCCAGGAGTGACTGGACGGGGCGCGGCGGAGGCGGCTGAAACTCCGGCCGAGCGAGGACGTCCCTCAGCGCAGCGCCGATCTCGCCGGCGCTCGGCGCCGAGGCCTCCTGCAGGCTGAGCGCGAGCACGCCCGAGCGGAACCCTAGGCCGGCTCGGCGAGCGACTCGACCGCGCGCTCGAGATCGAGCGCTTCGGTGCCCACCCGGCGGTCGAAGTAGAGCAGCACGACGCACGCGATGAGGTAGGGAGTCGTCAGAACGGATGCGACGAAGTTGCCCAGGCTGCTCAGCGCCACCGTCATGGCCGGCAGTGACGCCGAGGCCGCGGGGTCCATCAACGCCGCCGGTGTCAGGAACATCATCGACAGCGCCATGCCGGGCAGGGCGACGATCATCAAGGCGATGGAGAACACGCCGAAGATCTTGAACCTCCCCCCGCGCGACAACTCGAAGGACCTGACGACGCCCGCGATCGGGCCCCTGCGCTCTACGACAATGACCGGCAGAACCGCGAACAGCCAGATCGCCGCCAGCGCCGGCCCCAGGAACATCCCGATAAAGAACGCGGAGAAGAACAGGATCCCCTCCGCGACGGCGCTCCCTCCCCCGAAGAGCAGTCCCAGGCCGGCGAAGGGTAGCGCGATCACGGCGCCGGCGGCGACGCCGGTAAGCAGCGCCAGCATGCCTACGAAGATGGAGAGTATCCCCGCGCCCACCAGGGCCGGGAACGCGCGCACCGACCTGGCGTATGCCTCGCCCACCCTGAACTCGTGCCCCTCGGCGGCGCGCGCCGTGGCGTAGGTCAGCGCGCCGTAGACCAGCGCGAGGGGAATCAACGCCGCTAGCGACAGCAGGCCCACGATGATGACGGTCGCGCTACCCACGTCGCCGCCCAATCCCATCAGCGCGGACGACGCGATGGAGATGGGCGCCGACCCCACGGCCGCGACCAGCACGAGCGCCACGAACTTCGATCGATAGAGCTGGAAGGCTCCGTCCAGAATCTCACCGACGGATCTGGGCCGGAGGGCGATTGTAGACACGGGGAAGCTCCTTACGGCGTGGGAGCGGCGAGCGGGGTCGTCGGGGGCCAGTCTACGCGCGCCCGCCCGCGCGGGTCAATGTGCCCCGCACGACCCGCGGCGCGGACGAGGGCGGTCAAAGGATGGTCGCGCAGGGGTTCGTGCAACCCTCCAGGATGTCGGCGATGATGGAGAGGCCGCGCGCGAGCTGCTCGCGGGTTCGTGGCCGGCCGAGCGAGATCCGCACGGCGTGCGGCACCTCGCTGCGCCCCACCACGAAAGCCTCCGCCCCGGCCACCAGCACGCCCCGTTGGCGGGCCTGTCCCACCAGCTCATCGCTGCGCCAGGGCTCGGGCAGGTGCAGCCACAGGTGCAGCGAATCGGGGTGCGCCTGGATCCGGTAGCCCGCGAGCTCGCGCGCGGCCAACTCCTGGCGCGCCCTGCTCTCCACCCGCCTCTGGGCCATCAGGCGCTCCGCCGTCCCGTCCTCGAGCCACCGCGCCGTGATCTCCACCATGAGCGGCGGCGGCATCCACAACGTCGACCGCACGCCCGCCCGCAACCTGGGCACGTCGACCTCCGGGGCGTGCAGGATCCCGGTGCGCAGGCCGCTGGACACGGCCTTCGCGAGACTCGTCGCGTAGACGGTGCGCTCCGGAATCAGCGACGCGATCGGGGCCGGGGGATCATCCAGCAGGAAGCCGTGCACGTCGTCCTCGACGACCAGGACGCCGTACGAGTCGGCGATTTCCGCGATCTGCTCGCGCCGGCCCGCGGACATGACCGCGCCCGTCGGGTTCTGGATGTTGGGCACCACGTACAGCGCCGCGGGCGCGATGTCCGCGCGGCACGCGGCCTCCAGCGCGTCCGGGACGATGCCCTCCTCGTCCAGCGATACCGGACGCAGCCGCAGCCCGAACATCTGCGCGAGAGCGCGCGCTCCCGGGTAGGTGAGCTCGCCGCACAGCACCGTGTCGCCCGGCCGCAGCATGGCGGACGCGATCACCGTCAGCCCGTGCTGCACGCCCACGGTGAAGGTTACGCGGTCCGCCAGGGCGGGCACGCCCAGACGGCGCAACGCGTCCGCCGCGACCGCGCGGTGCCGGGGCGAAGCCGTATCGGGAGTATACGCCAGCAGCGACGCCACGTCGGGCGCCTCGGCGATGGAGCGCATCGTCGCGGCCAACTCACGCCCCTCCGGCGCGGACTCCAACTCGCTCGGCAGGCTGAGGCTCAGATCGATGACCCCGGCCAGCTCGCTCTGTGGAGCCCCGGTATACAGCGAGCCCTCCACCGGCTGGTGCCGGACGAAGGTGCCCCGCCCCACTTCGCCGATGGTGAGCCCTCTTCGCTCCGCCTCCGCGTAGCCCCTGCTGACGGTGCCGACCGTCACGTTCAACGCCCGCGCCAGCCGGCGGTGCGTGGGCAGGCGGTCCCCCGGGTTCAGCGTGCCCCGCGCCACGTCGCGTTCGATCGCGTCCGCGATGGTCATGTAGGCTGGTGATTCGGCCCGCTCGGTCTCTTCTGGAAGCCAGATTGTCATGGTGACAATATAGTCCTTGACTCGATTGTTGTCAATAATGTATCCTTCGCGACGGGAATCAATCGACACAATCTTGGCGCACAATGTATCGATTCAATAAAGAGATCGGCTTCGCTCACGATCGCCAGCGCGACATGGAGCTGTTGCGGCGCATGGCGGCCAGGCCGGGCCAGTCTATCGCCCTCGGGGCGCTCGCCGCCACGCTTCTTCTCTGGGGGACGGCCTTCCCCGGGATCCGAGCGGCGCTGGAAGGATACGGCCCCGGCGATCTCGCCCTCGGACGCTTCATCGCGGCGTCCATCGTGTTGGGACTGGCGGCCCCCTTGGCGAGGATTCGGCGCCCCGCGCGAGCCGACCTGGCCCGCCTCGCGGTCGCCGGCTTCCTGGGCGTCTCCGTTTACCACACGCTGCTGAATCTGGGGGAGCGCACGGTGACCGCCGGGTCGGCCAGCCTGGTCGTGTCGATCATGCCTCCGCTCACCGCCCTGGGCGCGGTGATCTTTCTCCGCGAGCGCCTCCCGGGCCTGGGCTGGGCCGGCATCTTCGTCAGCCTGGCCGGAGTGGCGGCGATCGCGATGGGCGACGCCGAGGGAGTGCGCTTCGACTCCGGCGTACCGCTGATCGCCATCGGCGCCGCCGCCTTCGCGGCCACCAACATCATCCAGAAGCCGCTCCTGGGCCGCTACACGCCGCTGGAGTTCGTGGCGTACTCGACCTGGGTGGGCACCGCATTCCTGCTCGTGTTCAGCCCGGAGCTGATTCGCTCCGCGGCGGCCGCCCCCGCGCGCGCATCGCTGGCCTTGATCTACCTCGGGGTGTTTCCAGCCGCGCTGGGCGGCATCGGCTGGAGCTACGTGCTACGCGCGTGGAAGGCCTCGACCGCCAGCGCCTCACTGCTCCTCATTCCGGTCGTCGCCACGCTCGTCGCCTGGACCTGGTTGGGCGAGGTGCCCACGCCCCAGGCGCTGGCGGGCGGCGCCCTCACGCTGGCGGGCGTAGCGCTCGTCCGGCTCGCCGCGCGCCGCTCCTCGCCCGTCCCCGAGCGGGCGGCGGCGCCAATCGTCGTGACGCAGGCGGTCGCGGCACCGAACCCAGTGCATGAGAGGATTCCATGTCGATCATAGCAGAACGCTGGTTCGCCGAGTATCGCAGCTTCGTGGCCGACTCCCGCCGACGACGTATCGGGGTGATGGCGTTCGCCGAGCCGACACCACCGGACGATGATCCCGGCGCCGCCGAGAGCGCGCGCGGGGCTGACTCGGAGGTGTCCAGGGAGGCGGCGCTGGCGCGCTCGATCCGGAGGCTCCTGACCCGCTGGCGCTGGCGCGATCTCCGGAGCGCCGACACTCGCTCCAGGACCGACGCCGACCCTTACTGCGGGGAGGCGAACTGATGGGCCCTACCGAAGCAGCGGCGCCGGAACTCGCCGCGGTCAGTGAACCCGAGTTCGCGGGGCCTGCCCAGCGGGAAACCCTGGACCCCCAGGACTGGGAGGGCTTCCGCACGCTGGCCCACCGCACGCTCGACCGGATGATCGACCTGCAGCGCGACATCCGGGATGAGCCCGTGTGGCGTCAGGTGCCGGACGACGTGGAGAGGCGCTTTCAGGAAGCGGCGCCGGTGGACGGCGCGCCGATCGAGGAGGTGCTCCGCGACGTTGCGCAGCTGGTGGTTCCCTACCCCACGGGCAATCTGCACCCGCGGTTCTGGGGCTGGGTCGGGGGCACCGGCAGCCCCACCGGCATGCTCGGGGACCTGATCGCCGCCGGCACCAATTCCGTGGCCGGCAACTTCAACGACGCCGCCGCGAGGGTCGAAGAGCAGGTGACTCGGTGGATGGCCGACGCCATCGGCATGCCAACGGGCACCACGGGCCTGATCACCAGCGGCGGCTCGGTAGCGAACCTGGTGGGGCTGGCCGCCGCGCGGGACGCTGTCGCAGGATTCGACGTACCCGGGCGCGGCGTGCGGGCCGCGCCGGGTCAGTTGGCCCTGTACGCCTCCACCGAGGTGCACTCCTCCGTGACGAAGGCGGCACAGCTCCTGGGCATCGGCCGAGACGGCCTGC
>JBDLIA010000026.1:0-17500 GCA_039715185.1 Gemmatimonadota bacterium | reverse complement strand
CGGCCTGGCGGAGCATCTGGTCGACCAGCGTGGTCTTGCCGTGGTCGACGTGCGCGATGATGGCGACGTTACGGATCATGGTCTGGTGGGACCGCCCGGGTCCCGAAAAGAGAAACGCGCCACCCGGATCCCCCGAGTGGCGCGCCCCTTACCCACGGCATGGCGCCGGGGTCCACGGACTTACATCTCGCCGTTGTCCTCGCCGTCGGCTTCCTCTTCCATCATGTCGTCCATCGAGGGAGCGTACTGGACCATGGTCACCGCGGCCTCGCAGGTGGACTCCACCAGGTTGTTGGTGAAGCCGCCCTCATCGTCCATCGCCAGGTCGAAGACGGCGGTCTCGCCGGCGCAGTCTCCGGACTCGTAAGCCACGTTGACGAGCCCTTCCTCGGCGCTCCACGTGCCACTGGAAATGGGCTCTCCGTTGACCGTAAACGCCCACGTGGTCTCCTCGAGGTGCAGCATGGCGACGTCGCCCTCGCCCATTTCGACGGAGCCACCCTCGACCGCCACCGCCGTATAATCGCCCACGGCCGGCAGCTCCATCGCCATGGCTTCGGCGGGCTCTTCCATTACCTCTTCCGCGGCGTCCGCAGCGTCTGCGGTCTCTTCCGCGGTGTCGCACGCGGCCACGCCGAACACGGCCACCAGCGCGAGCAACCAGAACTTCTTCATCTGTGGTGCCTCCTGAGAGGGGAAAGCAGGGTTGCGCAGCGGAAGAAGATCGGACCAACCGCCACGCGTCGCAATAGGTCGGGAGAATGCAAGAGGCGCGCCCAAACTCCGTCCCGGCCAACCAGGTCCGGCGTACCGTAACGGCCTAGCGCCTACTCAAAACGAGCCGCCCGCGGGTCCCGAGCAACGCCGGGCAGCGCCCGTCGAAGAAGTTGAGCGTCAGGCGCTCGTCGCCCCAGGTCCAGTTCCAGAAGCTGAGGACGCCGGCGCACTGACCACCTTCCGGAACGAAGGAAAGCCGGTTGCCGGTGGCGCGGTAGCCTCCCCTCTCTATCTCGCGCCCGTTCCGCCGCAGCACGTAGCCGAAGCCATCGAACTGCAACGTGACCTCCGTCGGGGGAGTGGCCGGGTCTATGACCAGATAGTCTCCGACCGGGGGCCCCCCGACTACGCGCAAGTCGCCGTCGTCTCCGCGGGACGCGCAGCCGAAAGCGGTGGCGGTGACCACGCAGGCCACGGCGGCGAAGCGCCAGAGAATCTTCATGGAGATCTCCTCAGAGCAGTCGGCACGATCAGTCTAGCCCTCGGAATCGGTCGGCACCACCGGCTAGAGTGGGTCTCGCGCTTCCTCTTCGGGAGGCGCACCGGCGGACCCGATCTGGTACAGAGATTGGCGCTCGATCTGCACCGTCACGTGCCTGATGCCGAAGCGCCGCTCCATGCAATCACGGATTTCCCCGAGCACGCGCTGGTTGTCGGCGGGGTCCGCCACAACGGCGTGCGCGCTCAGCGCCACGTAGCCGCTTGTCAGGGTCCACACGTGCAGGTCGTGGACGTCGTCTACGGGCTCCAACTCGATCATGGCCGCCCGCACCCCGGCGAGATCGATGTGCGCCGGCACGGCCTCCAGCAACACGTCGACCGATTCACGAACGAGCCGCCAGGCGCTCACGAGGATCAGCAGCGCCACGATCACGGAGATGATGGGATCCGCGGGCAACCAGCCGGTCAGCAGCACGACGAGCGCCGCGGCGATCGCCCCCACCGACCCGAGCAGGTCCCCGAGCACGTGCAGGTAAGCGCCGCGCACGTTGAGGCTCTCGTGGGACGCGCCGTGCAGGAGCCAGGCGGCGACGAGGTTGACCCCGAGCCCCAGCGTCGCCACCACCAGCATGAGCCCGCCCGCGATGGGCTCCGGCGTGAAGATGCGACGCCACGCCTCCACCACGATGAACCCCGCGATGACCAGCAGCGCGGCGCCGTTGACGAGGGCGGCCAGGATTTCCAGCCGATAGTAGCCGAAGGTCTTCTCGTCGGTCGCCGGAAGGCGCGCGAACCGGATCGCGAACAGCGACAGGGCGATCGCTCCGGCGTCGGTGAGCATGTGGCCGGCGTCCGCGAGCAGCGCGAGCGAGTTGGACAACAGACCGCCGGCCACCTCGGCGACCATGAAGCCCGCGGTGAGCACGAGGACCAGCCGGAGCCGGCCCGGTCCCACGTCGTGCGCCCGCATGTGGCGGCCGTGATCGTGGGTGTGCGGGTGCCCGTGCGTGCTCATTCCGCGGACCTGGAGGCCTCGCGGTAGATCTGCCGACCGTGCGCCTCGCCCGACGCCAGGAGTGCCGTCTTCAGCAGTACGGGACCCACCAGCAGGTGCACGATGATCACCGCGGCGGTAACCGCCACGAAGGTGCCGCCCCAGTCCGGAAACGCGTCCTGGACGAGCAGCGACAGCCCCAGCGTGACGCCCGCCTGCGAGATCAGGCCGCGCCAGGCGAGGCGCGACACTCCCTCCCGCAGCGCGACCACCCTGCCGGCCGCCCATACGCCCGCCCAGGTCAGGCCGAGCCGCGCCACCACGACCACCAGGGCGACCGCCCAGAACTCCGCCAGCGCCCCCAGGTCGAGCGCCGCGCCCGCGAGCGCGAAGAACAACGCGAACACCACGATCGCGTTGGCCTCCACGGCGTTCAGGAGCTGGTCTCCCGCCTGCGAGAAATTCTCGATCACGAACCCGGCCGCGATGGCGAGCAGGAGAAGCTCGACGTGGAGTTCGTGGGCGATGATCGTGAGCACGAAGGTGAAGATCAGCGTAGCCAGTATGCTGCGCACGCCGATGCGGACCAGATACAGCGAGAACCCCCAGCCGGCGAGCGCGCCGAGCACCAGCGCGCCTCCCACCTCCCAGGCGACCGTAGCCAGGACGCTCGCGTCCAGGTTCGCGTCGGGTTGCACGAGCGGACCCGCGAACGACAGCGCCGCGGCGAACGCGATGATCACGAGCACGTCCTTGAATACCGTGACCCCCAGGATGGTCTCGGTCACCGGCCCACGCGACCCGGTTTCGTTGATCACCGCGATGGTGGCGTCCGGCGAGGAATTAGCGCACCAGATTCCCAGCAGCAGCGCGACCGCCACCGTGAAGCCGAGCGGGCGATCCGCGAGCAACGGCAGAAGCGGTCGCGCCAGGATGACCATGGCGGAGATGCCGGTGACCACGATAGCCAGGACGGCTATGCTCACGCCCACGATCTGGGCGAGCATTCTGCGGAGGTCTTTGATCTTCAGCTCGCCACCCGCGGTCAGCGCGATGAGCGCGAGCGCGAGTTCATCGATCGTGCGCAGATCCTCCACCATGTCCGCGCTCAGCACCTCCAGCGCGAAGGGGCCGACGGCGATCCCGATCAGCACGTACCCGGTGACCCTCGGCAGCCCAATCGCCGCGGCGGCGCCCCCGGCGATGTACGCAGCGAGCAGGCTGAAGCCCAGCATGATCGCGGTCAGCCCCCCGGCCGGCGTTTGCGGCAGTCCGGTGAGCCAGGCGGTCAGCGCCACGAGGGCCAGCACGATCAGGGCGCGGCGGCCGAGGAGGAGGAGCCGATCGGTCATCGCCGGAGGGTAACGCGAGGCCCCGGCGCGGGCCAAGACGCCGGGCCGGAGCACCGCGGCGTCGGAAGTGTATGGGAGAAGACGCCGGCTACTGCGGACCCACATCGCGGCGTGTCTCAAACAATCGCGGAAGCCACCATGCGCCTACGCCAGACGGTCCTGCTCGTGACATCCGCGTGCGCGATGGCGTCGTGCGGAATGGATCGCTCATCGGTCGCCTACGGCACGCCCACGAGCATCATCGTCATCGCGACCGACCAGGTGTGGGAGTCGCTCGGCGATTCGCTGCGCACGGCCCTGGAGCCGGTCGTGTTCACGCTGCGGGACGAGCGCGCCTTCGACGTGACGCACGTCGTGCCCAACGATCCTCGCGTGAGCGAATACCGCAAGTTCCGGCAGGTCCTGGTGATCGGGCGCCCGGACGATCCCTGGGTCGCGCCGGCGGTGGGGCGGGCGAAGGATGCGCCGGTCGGACTCCCCGCGTTGCTCGAGGTGGACGACGTATGGGCCTTCGGCCAGCACGTCACGGCGATCGCGTTGGACCCCCAGAGCCCTCCCAGCGCGGGGCTACCCGTGTTCGGCGACGTGCGCCGCGGGGTGGACGAGCGATTCCGCTTCTACATGCTGCAGCGCATGTACGTGAGCGGCGTGAACGAAGACCTCGCCGAGCGGCTCCGCGAAGAGTCGGGGTTCTCGCTGATCCTGCCGCGGGTCTACAGGGAGGTCCCTGCCGAGGGCGTACGGATCTTCAAGAACGACTTGCCGGACCCGTGGATTCTGGCGCGCTACGTTCAGATTGAGGCGGTGGGTGGCGCGCGCACGGACGTGACCACCGAGGAACTGCTGGACTGGCGAGACTCCGTCGTGACGAACTATCCGCGGCGCATGATCACCGTAAGAGATCCCTTGATTGAAAGCACCCTGGAGGGTGGGGTGTTGGAGGTCCAGGGACGCTGGCAGACGCCCGAGCCCGACCCCGATTCGGGAGAAACGTACCACCCCGGCGGCGGCGCGTTCATCTCCAGGGTCGTGTCGTGCGCCGAGCAGGATCGCACCTATTTCATCGACTCCTGGCTATACGCTCCGGGCAAGGACAAGCTCGAGTACGTCATGCAACTGCGGACGATTCTGGGCACGTTCGAGTGCGGCGGGGCGACGGCCGCACCGGCGGAGGTGGCGCTGCGCTCGCCGAACGGCGACGATCGCGCGTAACTCTGCCCCATCCGCGCGGACGCCGGATCGGCCGATTGCCGGCGCCCATCCCCGCGGGTAGTATCCGCGCTCACGCATCGTCCCGGACCGCGACCGTCACGTGAGCTTCGTCCACCTACACACACATAGCGAATTCTCGCTCCTGGATGGGGCGAACCGGATCACCGACCTGTACCGGCGCGCCGAAGAGTTGGAGATGCCCGGGCTGGCGCTCACCGACCACGGCTGCCTGTTCGGCGCCTGGACCTTCCTGCAGCAGGCCAAGAAGCACAAAACGGTGAAGCCCATCGTCGGGATGGAGGCGTACGTCGCGCCCGGAAACCGGCGTGACCGGACCCCTTCGCCGGGCGAGCGCCCGTACTATCACCTGGTGCTGCTGGCGCGCGACGCGGTCGGCTACCGCAACCTCGTCCGGCTGAGCTCGATCGGCTATCTGGAGGGCTTCTACCGGCGCCCGCGGGTCGATCGTGAGGTCCTCGAAGCGCACTCGGAGGGGCTGATCGTGTCGTCCGCGTGCATGGCCGGCGAGGTGGCGCGCCAATTAACCGCCGGCCAGCGGGACGCCGCGCGCGCGACCGCGGAGTGGTACGCCAACGTCTTCGACGGGCGCTACTACCTGGAGGTGCAGGCGCACGACACGCCCGGCCAGGATACGCTCAACCAAGCCGTGTTTTCGCTCGCCGACGACATGGGCCTGCCGGTGATCGCCACCAACGACGCACACTTCCTGCGCCCCGAAGACCACGACGCCCACGACGTGCTGCTGTGCATCGGGCTCGGCAAGGACCGCACCGACGAGAGCCGGATGCGGTACGACCAGGGCCTCTATTTCAAGGGTCCGGAGGAGATCCGCGAGCGGTTCGCCGACCGGCCGGACGCGATCGAGAACACGCTCGCGATCGCCGATCAGGTGGACGTCGTGCTGAAGAAGCGCTACCACGTCCCGTCCTTCCCTCTGCCGGAAGACGCATCGACCGAGCAGGACCTGCTCAGGTCGATGACCTACGCACGCGCGCGCGAGAAGTTCGGCGAGGACCTGACGGAAGAAATCGGTGAGCGGCTCGAGTACGAGCTGTCCGTCATCACGGAGAACCCCGACGCGGACTACTCGGGCTATTTCCTGATCACCCAGGATTTCATCAACTGGGCCAAGGAGCGAGGCATCCCGGTTGGGCCCGGGCGCGGCTCGGCGGCGGGGTCGCTCGTGGCGTACGTGCTCGGCATCACCGACGTCGACCCGCTCGAGTTCGACCTGCTGTTCGAGCGCTTCCTGAATCCGGCCCGCGTGTCGATGCCCGACATCGACGTGGACTTCTGCTACGAGCGCCGCGGCGAGGTCATCGACTACGTGCGCGAGAAGTACGGCCGCGATTCGGTGGGACAGATCATCACGTTCGGGACCATGAAGTCGCGCGCCGTTGTGCGCGACGTGGGCCGCGTGCTGGGCTTCGAGCCGTCCGAAACGGACAGGCTGGCCAAGCTGATACCCAACGCACCCAACAACTCCCTCACCGTAGGCGAGGCCGCGGACAAGGTCACCGAGCTGCGCGAGCTGGTCCGCAACGACGAGCGCGTGCATACGCTCGTCGAGTACGCCAAGACCCTGGAGGGCCTGGCGCGCCACGCGAGCGTTCACGCCGCCGGCGTGGTCATCGCCCCGGGACCGCTGCACGAGTACGTGCCCGTGTGCACGCAGAGCACCAAGGGGTCCGGAGGGAACGGCGAGGAAGAAGCGCTGGTCACGCAGTGGGACATGATCGCGCTCGAGCAGGCCGGCATGCTCAAGATGGACTTCCTCGGCCTCAAGACGCTCACGGTGATCCACGACACCGAGGCCTGGATCCGCGAGCGTCACGGAGCCCTGAAGCACCCCGACACGGGCGCCGTCCACGGGCGCATGGAGGACGTGCCCCTGGACGACCCGGGCGTCTACGAAATGCTCGCCCGCGGCGGTACCATGGGCGTGTTCCAGTTCGAGTCCTCGCTCGCCAACGACAAGCTGCGCGCCATGCGCTGCGACCGCTTCGAGGACCTCGTCGCGACCAACGCGCTGATCCGTCCGGGCCCGCTGGACAGCGGCATGACCGACGTGTTCGTGCGCCGCAAGACGGGGCGCGAGCCGGTCACCTACCCGCTGCCCCAGATGGAGGAGGTGCTGGCGCCCACCTACGGCGTCATTACCTACCAGGAGCAGGTCATGCGCATCGCGCAGGTGCTGGCGGGGTTCTCGCTCGCCGAAGCCGACGTGCTGCGCAAGGCGGTGGGTAAGAAGGACGCCGCGCTGATCCGGCGCGAGCTGGGCAAGTTCGTGGAGCGCGCGGTGGAGACGGGCGTCCCGCAGCGGCAGGCCGAGGAGATTTCCGCGCAGATCGAGACCTTCGGCCGCTACGGCTTCAACCGGTCACACTCGGTCGCGTACGCGCTGCTGAGCTATCGCACCGCGTGGCTCAAGCGCTACTACCCCGCCGAGTTCATGGCGTCGGTGCTGACCGCGGTGGTCGGCAGCACCGACGACGTGGTGAAGTACATCAACGAGTGCCGCGAGTTGGGACGGTCGGTGCCGGGCTACGCCGACGGGATCAAGGTCCTGCCGCCTTCGATCGAGGAATCGGCGTGGGCGTTCACGCCCGTATCGGACGCCGAGGTGCGGTTCGGCCTCGGGGCGATCCGCGGGCTGGGCGAGGGAGCGGCGCGCTCGGTGGTGGAGGCGCGCGAAGAGGGCCCCTTCGAGTCCCTTTTCGACCTGTGCCAGCGCACCGATTCGCGCGCGTGCGGCAAACGTGCGCTCGAGGCGCTTATCCTGTCGGGCGCGTGCGACTCGCTGGGCCGGCGGGCGCCGCTCATGGCGGGGCTGGAGGCCACCATGCGTGAGGCCAGCCTGCGCCGCGAGGAAGCCGAGGTGGGCCAGGCGTCCCTGTTCGACGGCGGCGGCGCGGACGCACCGGGGAGGCCGGCGCCCAGGCTGCCGGAGGTCGCCGAATGGCCGGAGAAGGAACGGCTCACCAGGGAGAAGGAAATCCTGGGTTTCTTCATCAGCGGCCACCCGCTCGAACGCTTCCGGGACGTGCTCGGCGCGTTCAGCGGGGTCAATACGGCCAACCTGAAGGAGCACCGCGACCGCACGGTCGAGCTGCCCTGCGTGGTCACCGGGCTCAAACGGCAGTTTTCCCGCCGCAACGGCGCCGAATGGGCCCGGCTGTCGGTCGAGGATTTCCACGGCACCGCCACGGTACTCGCGTTCGGCGAGGCGTGGGAGGAGAACCGCTCCAGCATCGCGCAGGACGAGGCGGTGCTGGTGCGCGGGGAGGTGAGCGGCAAGGAGCGCGACGAGGACGCGCCGCCGATTTTCCTGCGCGAGGTGGTGCCCCTGCGCGACATCCGCGAGGGCGAGGCGCTGGCGCTGGAGCTGGACCTGGGCGTGGGCCTCACGGGGGTGGAGCAGGTCGAGACCGCGGCGCGCGCGCTCAAGGATCACCGGGGGGCCTCCCCGGTCACGCTGCTCTGGCGCCGCGAAAACGGGAACGGCGGCGAAGTGCAGCGTTTCCGCTCGCGCTCGCTGCGCGTGGACGTGACGCCCGTGCTGATGGCGGAGTTGCGCGCGCTCTTCGGCGACGAGCACGTACGGCTCGTGCGGGTGGAAGGCGTGTAGCGGCGGGCTCGCCCCACCCCTACAGGAACCCGGAGACGTTCCCTCGCCTTCCTCGACTCGATGCGGCGCGTTGACGGTAACGCCCGCGAGTGACCGCCACCGGAGACCCCGCGTGCGCCGGTCCGCACCCTTTGTTGGAGGGCACATGAACACGAACTTGGGACGTGCTGCGCTCGCCGGAGTGGTCGGAACCGCCGTGATGACGCTGGTGGCGACAAAGATCGCACCCATGATGGGCATGCCGCCCATGAACCCCGCGGACATGCTCGCCGGATTCATGGCCGACAACGCGATGATGGGCTGGATCGCCCACTTCATGATCGGGATCGTGCTCGCCGGCATCTACGGCTCGGTGGCCGGCAAGCTGCCCGGCCCGCCGGTGGCACGAGGGGCGCTCTTCGCGCTGGCGCCGTTCCTGGTTTTGCAGGTCGTTCTCATGCCCATGATGGGACTCGGTTTCTTCTCCGGGTCGGCTTCCATGGCCATGGGCGCCCTGGTCGGGCACCTGATCTACGGAGCCGTCGTGGGCGGAATCTACGGGGCGCCCTCCGCGCAAGCGGCGGCCGCGTAGGACGGAAGCCGTTTCCGCACGCTGCGGCCGGGGAGGACGCCCGGGCCGCAGCGTGCAATCCCGCCGTTCCGCGAGCGCGGGCGCGACCCCCGCGCTTGCGCGAACCTTCGCGGGGCCCCTCATTTCCAGACCCATGAGCGATTTCACCGCGGTCCGAGCAGACGCATGACGTCCGACTCCGCCCCCAACGGCGACATCGTCGTCGGCCAGCCGGACTTCGAGCGCCCCATCTCGGAGCTGGAGCGCCAGATCACCGAGCTGCAGCGCATGGCACGCGAGCACGAGCTGGATGTGAGCGCCGAGTTGGAGGTCCTCCAGGTCAAGCTCGCCGAGCAGCGGGAAGAGGTCTACCGCAACATGACCGCGGTGAACCGCGTGCAGCTCGCCCGCCACCCCAAGCGCCCCTACGCCCTCGACTACATCGACATGGTGTTCGAGGACTGGACCGAGTTGCACGGCGATCGCGCGTATCGGGACGACGAGGCGATCGTGGGTGGCTGGGCGCGGCTGGACGGGCGCACGGTGATGGTCATCGGCCACCAGAAGGGCCGCGACATGAAGGAGAACCTGCGCCGCAACTTCGGCATGCCCCACCCGGAGGGCTACCGCAAGGCGCTTCGGCTGATGCACCAGGCCGACAAGTTCGGGCACCCCGTCGTGACGCTCATCGACACGCCGGGCGCGTATCCCGGATTGGGCGCGGAAGAGCGTGGGCAGGCCGAAGCCATCGCCCGCAACCTGCTCGAGATGGCGGGCCTCGGGGTGCCGCTCGTGTCCGTGGTGATCGGAGAGGGGGGCAGCGGGGGGGCGCTCGCGCTGGGCGTGACGGACCGCATCCTCATGCTGGAGAACTCCGTATACAGCGTCATCTCGCCGGAAGGCTGCGCCGCCATACTATGGAAGACCGCCGACCGGCGGGACCAGGCCGCGGAGGCGCTCAAGATCACGGCCCCGGACCTGATCGAGCTGGGCGTGGTCGACGAGGTGATTCCGGAGCCTCAGGGGGGAGCGCACAACGGCCCGGGCGAGGCCGCGGATGCAGTGCACGAGGCGCTCGTGCGGCACCTCGACGAACTCGTCGCCATGTCCGCGGACGAACGCCGCGCCACGCGCTGGGCCAAGTACGAGGCGATGGGAAGCTGGCGAGAGGCAGAGTAGTGGGTTCTGCGTTAGCCGCCATGGAATCCGGCACCGTTGAGGGTGTGCGTGCTCGGTGTGCGGTTCTCTGCGCGCGAGTCGGGCTCGTGGCGGCCCTGGCGTCTGTGTTGCCCGCGCAGGCGACCGCGCAGGCGGACGGCGCCCCGCCCAGCTTCGTGGCGGCTTCGAGAGCGTTCGAGTTGCACAGCGACCAGCGGCTCAACCTCCACGACTTCCTGTACGCGCGTGTCAGGGCGGATACGCTGGACGCGCACGGCCGCGCGGCCACGGCCGGGGACCGACGGGCGAAGGATGAGGCGTGCCTCGCCGGAATGGACGAAGCGTCAAGCGCGGGCTGGCGGAGCGCCGAAGTGACCTACGCCGCCATCATGGATCGGCACCACTTCGATGGGCCCGCCATCGCCATCCGGTACGAGGTCGCGGGCTTCGACGTGGGCATGGAGGTAGAGGACTCCGTGCGTGGCCCGGTGCTGGAGGCGCTCGCGGCCGCCGAGGCGGCGTACCGGGCCTGCTGGTGGCCGGAGCACGACGCCCGCAATCGGGAGTGGGCGGCAAGCCTGTTGCCGCGCCTGGTCCGTCACGAGGACCGGCTCATGGCCCGCCTGGCGGCCGCGTTCGGCGCGCCGTGGCCGGCCCGCATGAGGGTCGACGTGGCGGGCTGGGCCGGGCCCGGCGGCGCAAACACCGTCTTCGAGCCCAACCACATCGTCGTTTCCGCCGCCGACCCCGCGTACGTGGGTGACGCCGCGCTGGAGATGATCTTCCACGAGGCCTCCCACACGCTGGTCAGCGGCCGGCGTGGAGCCATCGCGGCCGCGATCCGGACTGCGACCGAGTCGCTGGACGTCGAGGCCCCACGTATCCTGTGGCACGTGCTGCTCTTCCACACGGCGGGCTACGAGACGCGTCGACTCCTCGCCGAGCACGGCTACCCCAGCTACTCGCCCTACCTCTACGCTCAGGGCTTGTACGCGAACGCGTGGCCGAGCCTGCGCGGTCCCATCGAGCGTCACTGGGAAGGGTACCTGCGGGGTGAGGTCGACATGGCCGACGCGGTCAGAGAGATCGTCGCGGCGATCGCCGGAACGTGACTGCACGCGCCGACCGGCCGTTGGACGACCCCGTCTTCTTTCCGACTCCAAACCACCTGCGCGGCTGGTTCGACGAGCACCACGAATCGGCCGACCTGCTCTGGGTCGGTTATTACAAGAAGGCCACGGGCCGACCCAGCGTGACCTGGGAGGAGTCGCGCGATCAGGCGCTCTGCTTCGGCTGGATCGACGGCCTCCGCAGGTCCTTGGACGAGTCCGCTTACAAGGTGCGGTTCACGCCGCGACGGCCGGGCAGCAAGTGGAGCCTTGTCAACCTAGGCCGGGTCGGCGAGCTCGAAGCGGCCGGCCTCATGACCCCCGCGGGACTGGCGGCCTTTGCGGGAGCCGACGAGGCCGAGGCCCGCAGGCAGTCAGAATGGCGCGGAACGGCAGCGCTGCGCGACGACTACCTGGCAGAACTCGAGGCCGCGGGGGCGGCTTGGGAGTACCTGGAGTCTCAGCCACCGTCCTACCGCCGGGATGTGGCGCGCTGGATCATGGACGCGAAGCGGGAAGGGACGCGCCGCCGCAGGCTCGCGGTGCTCATCGAAGATTCCCTCGCCGGCCGAAGGATCAAACCGCTTCGCGCAGACTAGTCTACCCCACACCACACGCGAGCCGTGGACTATCCCCTTCGACTCACATTCAAGATCCTGGCGATCTCCCCGCAGATCCGCGTTCACGATGCGCGCGGAGACCTGGTCTTCTTCGTCAAGCAGAAAGCCTTCAAGCTGCGCGAAGCCGTCACCGTGTACGCGGATGAAACGCAGACCCGCGAGTTGGCCACCATCCTGGCCGATCGCGTCGTGGATTTTTCCGCTTCGTACATATTCAGAGATGCCACCGGAGAGCCGTTCGGAGCGCTGCGGCGCCGAGGAATGAAGTCCCTGTGGAAGGCGCACTACGACATAGTCGGCCCCGAGGGCCAGGTCGCGCTGCACATCGCCGAGGACAACGCGCTGGTGAAATTCTTCGACGGGATATTCCGGGGGATCCCGATCGTGAACATGCTTTCGGGTTACGTCTTCAACCCCACCTACAGCGTCGCCACCGAGGACGGGCGCGTCGTCTTCCGCATGCTGAAGCGGCCGTCCTTCCTGGAAAGCCGGTTCGACATCGAAGAGGTGATCGACCTACCCGAATCGACCGAGGGCCTGGTCGTGCTCAGCCTGCTCATGATGGTGCTGCTGGAGAGGGCCAGAGGGTGAACGCCACGGCGAAGTTTACCGTCGCGCTGGCCGCTGTGGTCGGTGGCGCGGCTTGTGGAGCAGATACTGGCGGGACGGCCCCACCCGGGGATCTCCCACCTGCCCGCATTGTGTCCGCCACTACCTTGCCGACGACCGCCCGGGCGACCGATGTCCTTCCGGTGACGGTCCGCGTGCTCGACGTCGAGGGAAATCCCGCGCAGGGAATTCCCGTTGCGTGGGAGTCCAGGAGGCTCTCGCCAAGTGGAGATCCGGTTCCGCATGGAGAGGTGAGCGGAGCAGGCCCCACCGATGAGGCCGGCGAGACCACTGTCGCTTGGCGCCTGGGAGAGCTCGCGACCGAGCAACTTCTCTCGGCGACGCTGGCCTCGGTGCCGACCCTGAGCTTGACGTTCCGGCTCGATGTCAAAGCTGGCGTCGCCAGCGTTCTTTCGCTGTCGCCCGACTCCCTCTCCTTCGACGCGCTGGGTGACTCCGCCGCGTTGATGCATGTGGCTCGGGACGAGTACGGGAACGCCCTGGCTGCGGGCCAGCTGTCCTTGTCGAGTGGGGATACGCTGGTCGCCAGGCTGTCGGGCGATTGGGTTCGTTCTACCGGGAACGGCCTAACCGTTGTCGAGCTAATAGCGGATGGACTTAGAGATGTCCTCTTCGTCAGGGTCCAGCAGTCGCCCCGGTTTGCCACGGTGGGGCCATCGGACAGACTTCTGATGGTTGGGGACACCTCGGCAGTTACGGCGACGGCTCTGGACCGCAATGGCTTTCCGATCGATGGAATTGCGTTCACCTTCGTTTCTGTCGATCCCGGTATCGCGTCTGTCAGCGACGCTGGGCTCGTAACCGGGGTCGCGGAGGGAAGGGCCGAGATCCGGGCGAGGACTGTTGACTCGTCTCCCGCCTCGGGCAGCGTATTCATTTCCGTATTCGATCCCCAGCCGTTCGTTCTTCGAGACATCCAATCGGGATCCTCGCACCTGTGTGGCCTCGATGCGGGCGGGATCGCATGGTGCTGGGGGGACGACGGGGAAGGCCAACTCGGGGCCGGCGCACCAATCGACTGTGGATTCGGAGCCACTTCATGTTCGGAGTATCCGATCCGTATGGCCGATGTCGGTCTGTCATTGATCGGAGATCACGGTCTTTGCGGCGTGCGCGCCGACGGCCAGGGGTTCTGCTGGGGCGTCGGCTTCCTTGGAGACAGCACGGAACACGTGGAGCCCGCCCGCGAACCGGTGGCGGTGCTCGGCCCCGTAGGGTTCCTGCAGATAGACGGCGGCGGCGAACGCGTATGCGGGATCGGAGTGGACAGCCTGGCATACTGCTGGGGCGCAGCCTCCCCCCCGCTCGGCGACGAAACGTTCACTGAGCGGGCCGCGCCGACGAAGGTGAAGCTTGAAGAACGGGTTCGAACAATCAGCGTGAGCCGCAACCACTCGTGTGCCATTGCTATGGACGGGGCGGCCTGGTGTTGGGGTTCCGATGGATTCGGCCAGCTCGGCGATGGAAACCAGGGCTTCTCCGCTGTCCCGGTACTTGTTGCCGGCGGGCTACGCTTCCAGACCATCTCGGTGGGCGACATCACGTCCTGCGGGGTGGCCGCTGGCGGGGATATCCATTGCTGGGGCAGCAACGTTTTCGGTCAACTGGGGATCGGAGACTTGTCCATGGACCGTAGCCCGGTCCCGGTTCGCGCCGAAACGCCCGCTGGAGTTGCGTTCAAGGGGGTTGCGGTCGGGTCGGGTCACGTGTGCGCGATCGACACGCAGGGCGTTCTATATTGCTGGGGCGACGACCATCGGGGGCAACTCGGCGTCGATATCGCGCAGGAAGACTGCTCCGGCGCGCCATGTGCCAGTCGCCCCACGAGGGTGTCGTCCGACGAGAGGTTCGCGCAGGTGTCCCTTGGCTTCTCTCATTCGTGCGCCCTGGCCGAGGACGGCGTAACCTACTGCTGGGGGGGCGCCGGGCCGGCTCTCGGCATTGGTCGCTTCCCCTCCAACGTGCCGCGCCCGGTCAGGGTTGACGGAAGGTTCTCTCAGTAGAAGCCAGCGAGTTGGGCGCCTCCTCCGGGAGGCTCCACCGCCGGTCCCGGATGGGCCCCTTCGGCACCGGCCCCGGTGCATTCGTGTCGGAGCCCGTTCGCTCAAGGCGCCACCTCGTCCAGGGTCGTTTCCAGCAGGCGCAACGCCGTGTCCACGTCGTCGGCGTCCAGCACCATGGGCGGCTTGATCTTGATGACGTTGTGGTCCGGCCCGTCCGCGCTGAGAAGCACGCCGAGTTCGCGCATGCGCTGCACGATGGCGTCCGCCACTGTCGCGTCTGGCGCCGGCGGCGCGTCGGCGCCGACGTCGGAGCCGGCCTTGATGATCTCCAGGCCCATGAACAGCCCCGCGCCGCGTACGTCGCCGATGCACGCGAACCGATCGGACAGCCCCCGCAGGCCGTCCACGAACCGTGAGCCCAGCTCGACGGCTCGCTCCTGCAGCCGCTCGTCCCGGATCACGTCCAGCACCGCGGTCCCGATCGCGCAGGAGACGGGGTTGCCGCCGAAGGTGCTGAAGAACTCCATGCCGTTGTCGAACGAGTCGGCGATCTCGCGGGTCGTGACGACGGCGCCCATCGGGTGGCCGTTTCCCATGGGCTTGCCGAGCACCACGATATCCGGAACGACCCCCTGGAGCTCGAACCCCCAGAACGCCTCGCCGACCCGGCCGAAGCCTACCTGAACCTCGTCGATGATGCACACGCCGCCCGCCCCGCGAACGTGGGCGAAGGCGGTGCGCAGATAGCCGGGTGGCGGCACGATCTGCCCCGCGCAGCCGGGCAGGCTCTCCGCGAGGAACGCGCCCACGGGTCGCGGGCTGTCGCCGATGGCGGCCGCGACCGCGTCGCCGTAGCGGATGCCCACGTCCTCCCCGTCGCCCCGCAAGGGACCCCGATACGGATCGGGCGTGGGCACGGTCGCCACCCCGGGTCCGGCCGCGCCGGAGCCCCCGGGCCCGCGGAACTTGTACGGACTCGCGCCGATGAGCGTCCCGGTGTGGCCGTGGTAGGCGCCGTCCAGCACCAGGAGCCCGGGCCGCCCGGTGTGGGCACGCGCCAGGCGCAGCGCGAGTTCGTTCGCCTCCGTGCCCGAGCACACGAAGTAGGCCACGGACAGGGGGTCGGGCAGCGTCCCGCACAGGCGCTCGGCGTACTCGGTGAGCTGCGGGTAGAGGTAACGGGTGTTGGTGTTCAGCGTCGCCATCTGCGCCTGACCGGCGGCCACCACGCGCGGGTGACAGTGGCCCACGTGGCACACGTTGTTGACGAGGTCCAGGTAGGCTCGCCCGTCGGCGTCGAAGAGGTACTGGCCTCGCCCGGCGATGACGGCGAGCGGGCGCCGGTACGAGACGCTCAAGGAAGGACCGATCACGGCTCGGCGGGCCTCGCGGAGGGTCTCCACGTCCGCGGCCCGGTCGTGAACCGCGGACAACCCGCACGCGCGCCGCAGGTGGTCCTCCGCCGACGAAGGCGGCACGTCCGCGGTGGCCTCCAGCGCCGACCACGCTCCCGCCTCGCTCACGTAGAGGTAAGGCTCGTCGGGCCGCTCCTGGCGTCTGCGCGCGGCAACCAGCACCGTGACCGCGAGGCGCGCCCGCACGAACGGCCACAGCGCCGCGAACTCCGCGCCGGCCAGCGGCGCGTGCCGGTGGAAGCCCGCGGCCACCGAGCCGGCCGCCTCCAGCGGATCGTCGGTTCCCACGACCGCGTAGGCGATGGCGATCGCGGGCTCGGCGACCACGAAGTCGACGGATGCGTCGCCCAGGTCGCACAGGCCCACCAACCGGTCCCCGTCAACGAACAGATTGTGATCGTTCGCGTCGCCGTGGATCACCGCCCGCCGCAGTTCGCTGCCGAAGCGGAGCATGGCCGCGCGGCAGTCCAGCAGCGCCCTCTCCACCAACGCTCGCCGAGGCGCCGGCACGAGGCCGACCGCGTCGCCGTGCCGCGGGGCGTCCGAAACGCGCCATTCGTGGTGGCGCTCGGCGCCGGGGTGGGAAAAGGGCTCGAGGGCAACGGTGAGCCTGCCCAAAGTCTCGCCCAGGCCAAGCAGCTGCGCCGGCGAGGCGGGAGTCGACCGATCGGCCCACAGGGCGCCCTGGAGGAAACTCAGCAGGCGCACCGTCCGGCCGTCCTCGAGCGACACCCTGTCGCGTCCGTCCTGGGTGGGGATCAGGCGCGGGAACGCCACGCCGATGTCCGCGCCGGCCAAGTGCTCATAGAGGGCCGCTTCGAGGTCGATCTGCCCGGTAGGCGTTTGGGGCGACGCGACCTTTACCACCGCCGCCACCCCGTCGCGGCGCCGCACGACGTAGTTGCGCCCGTCGTACCCGACCAGGGGTCGCCACTCCCCGCGCAGCGCATACCGCTGCGCGACCGCGGCGAGTACGGCGTCGTCTGGGATTCCGCTTGCCATATCTCAGTCTAGACGGCCGGTGCGGAGCGGCGCCATGAAGCGTCCGGAACCGGCGGAGGGCTGGAGGGCTTGCCCAAGACGGTCAGTCCCGCCGCCACGGCATTCTCCGGAAAGGAGTCCAGCCGTGTCTCATCAATCCCGGCGTTCCTTCCTCGCGGCCGGGGGCGCGCTTCTGGCGGCGACCCCGCTGGGCGCGGTCGATCTCCCCGGCCCGCGCCAACGGGTGACGCGGGCCGTCCGGCCGGCCATGTGGCCGCTGGACTCGCGGCACCTGTTCGACCTGACGGCGCAAATCGAAGCGCCGCAGAACATCGGCCAGACGCCGTCCGGCACCCGGCAGGTCTTCTACGTCACGGGCGGTTCCTTCCAGGGAGAGCGCCTGAGCGGAGACGTTCTCCCCGGCGGCGGCGACTGGATGGTGCGGGACGCGTCGGGAGTCGGCCGGCTGGACGTGCGGCTGTCCGTGCGCACCCATGACGGCCACCTCGTCTACGTCCGCTACCGCGGCGTACTGTGGATCCCGCCGGACACGCGCTCTCGCATGCAGGCGGGCGAGGCGGTGGGCGCCGCGGACTACTACTTCCGCGT